>JBKOYU010000840.1:0-9920 GCA_046725575.1 Actinomycetota bacterium
GTGGTGACGCCGAGACGGCTACAGACCTCGGCCAGCTTGAGTCCGCCGTAGCCCAGATCTGATAACACGTCGAGGCCGGTTTCGAAGTAGGCCTCCCTGGACACGACACTCGCCATGGCAGCACCCTAGTTCGCTTGCACCCCGTCTTCCGAGGGCTATCGCCAGGGACGGTGACACCAGCGCGGCGCTTGCGGGACCGTCAGAATTTGCTGGATCGACCCGCCGATGTTGCCGGTTTGGACACTCGGCCAGACTTGCTAGTGAGCTGTGGCACAATTTGACCGTGCCGCAACATACGGCGAGTCGTGGACCAGGCCGCCCACCCGCAGCGAAGGCGGCTGAAACGCGTGAGCGCATCGTACAAGCGGCTCGCGAAGTCTTCAGCGAACTCGGCTACGACGCCGCCACCTTCCAGGCGATCGCGATCCGCGCCGATCTCACCCGTCCCGCCATCAACCATTACTTCGCGAGTAAACGGGTGCTGTGGCGCGAAGTCGTCGAGCAAACCAACTCATTGGTAGTTAGCGCGGGGATGGAGCGGGCCCGGGGCGAGACCAGTCTGGTGGGCCGGCTGTCGGCGTTCTTCTCGGTGGCGATGCAGGCGGACTCCGAAGACCGTTCTGCGGCAGCATTTCTCGTCACCTCGGTGCTCGAGTCGCGGCGGCATCCTGAACTGGCCAACGACGATCACGACTCGCTGACGGCGTCCCGCGAGTTCATGTCGTGGGCGGTCAACGATGCAATCAAACGAGGCGAGCTCACCACCGACACCGACATCAACCACTTGGTCGAGATGCTGGTCGCGGTGATGTGGGGCATGGGCCTTTACGCCGGCTTCGTCGGAAACCACGACGAGCTTGCGTCCGTGGTGCACAAGTTCGAGCTGCTGATGGCCAACAAGCTCTGGCATCTGCACGAATAACCCACTACCTGCGGTGATGTAGCCCACATTTCGTATAGCTCTGCTAACTTTCTAGATAGATTTGCTTACGAAATGACTGATGTGAGTGGGGTGCGGCTGGTCCGCACGGATGGCGACAGCTGGGACATCACCGAAAGCGTCGGCGCGACGGCGCTGGGTGTCGCGGCGGCACGAGCGTCGGAGACCGCGCGTCCCGACGCGCTGATCCGCGACGCGTTCTCCACGTTCGTCACCGCCGAAAAGCAGTAGCCTTCCCGCGCGGAGCGACCCCTTTGTGCGCGCTTTCACGGCGTGTCGGCGCACAGACGCGGTCGCTCGCGGGGGGTAAAACTGCCCCAACCAGTTGGTTAGGATCGGGTATTCCTCCTCGGGTCAGGAAGGACACCCGCCATGACCACCGAATCCGTTGCGCCTGAAACGGCCAAAGCGCCCTCCATAGACATCCCCGGCACCGTTCGGCGACTCCGGGAAACCTTCGCCAGCGGCCGCACCCGCAGCATCGACTGGCGCAAACAGCAGCTGCGTGCGCTCGAGCGGATGATGGTCGAGAACGAGCCGGCCGTCGCCGCGGCGCTCGACCAGGACCTCGGCCGCAAGCCGTTCGAGGCGTGGCTGGCCGACATCGCCAGCACCGTAGGCGAGGCCAAAGACGCGGCGAAGAACGTCGGCAGGTGGACCCGCAGGCGCTACCGGCTGCTGGAGCTGTCGCAGCTACCCGGCCGCGGATGGGTCGAATACGAGCCCTGCGGCACCGTGCTGATCATCGGCGCGTGGAACTTCCCGTTCGCGTTGACACTCGGACCGGCCGTCGGCGCGATCGCCGCCGGCAACACCGTGGTGCTCAAGCCGTCTGAGGTGGCGCCGGCATCGTCGGCCCTCATGGCCGAACTGGTGCCGAAGTACCTGGACTCCGATGCGGTTGCGGTGATCGAGGGCGATGGCGCGGTCAGCCAGGAGCTCATCGCGCAGGGCTTCGACCACCTGTTGTTCACCGGCGGCACGGAGATCGGGCGCAAGGTCTACGAAGGTGCGGCGTCGCATCTGACGCCCGTCACCCTCGAGCTCGGCGGCAAGAGCCCGGTGATCGTCTCAGCCGATGCGGACATCGATGTTGCGGCCAAGCGGATCGCGTGGACGAAGCTGATCAACTCCGGGCAGATCTGCATCGCGCCGGATTACGTGCTCGCCGATGCGAAGATCCGCGACGAGCTCGTCGACAAGATCAAGGACGCGGTGACGAAGTTCGAGTCCGAGGATCCCAGCGGGAAGCGGATCGTGAACCAGCGACACTTCGATCGCCTGACCGCGTCGCTGGCCGCGACCAAAGGTGACGTTGTGATCGGCGGCGGGTCGGACGCGTCGAAGATGAGCATCCAGCCCACCGTCGTGGTCGACCCGGATCCCACCGAGCCGTTGATGACCGACGAGATCTTCGGTCCGATCCTGCCGGTGATGACGGTGCAATCCCTCGACGACGCAATCAATTTCGTCAACTCTCGGCCGAAGCCGTTGGCGGCCTACCTGTTCACCAAGACCAAGAGCATCCGCGAGCGTGTGGTCAAAGAGGTGTCGGCGGGCGGCATGGTGATCAACCACCTGCTGTTCCACTTCGCCACCAACAAGCTGCCGTTCGGCGGCGTCGGTCCGTCGGGCATGGGGGCCTACCACGGCAAGTTCGGGTTTGAAGAGTTCAGTCACCGCAAGACGGTGATGACCAAGCCAACCCGACCCGACGTCGGCGCCTTCATCTATCCCCCGTATACAGAGAAGGCTTGGAAACTCGCTAGACGTCTGTTCTAGAAAGGAACGTCATGCCAGGAGTGCAGGATCGCGTCATCGTCGTCACCGGGGCCGGGGGCGGACTCGGACGCGAGTATGCGTTGACGCTCGCCAAGGAGGGCGCCAGCGTCGTCGTCAATGACCTCGGCGGTGCGCGGGACGGCACCGGCGCCGGACATTCGATGGCCGATCATGTGGTCAACGAGATCAAGGACGCCGGCGGCCGAGCGGTCGCCAACTATGACTCCGTGGCCGAGACCGAGGGCGCCGAGAACATCATCAAGACCGCCCTCGACGAGTTCGGCAAGGTCGACGGCGTGGTTTCCAACGCGGGCATCCTGCGCGACGGCACCTTCCACAAGATGGAGTTCGCCAACTGGGACGCCGTGCTCAAGGTGCACCTGTACGGCGGCTATAACATCATCCGGGCGGCCTGGCCGCACTTCCGCGAGCAGAGCTACGGCCGCGTCGTCGTCGCCACCTCCACCAGCGGCCTGTTCGGCAACTTCGGCCAGGCCAACTACAGCGCTGCCAAGCTCGGACTCGTCGGCCTGATCAACACGCTGGCGCAGGAGGGCGCGAAGTACAACATCAAGACCAACGCTGTCGCGCCGATCGCCGCTACCCGCATGACCGAGGACATCCTTCCGAAGGAAGTGCTGGAGAAGCTGACGCCCGAATACGTGGCGCCCGTGGTCGCGTATCTGTGCACCGAAGAGGTGCCCGAGACCGCGTCGATCTTCATCGTCGGCGGCGGCAAGGTGCAGCGCGCCGCGCTGTTCCAGACTGACGGCGTCACGTTCTCGGATATGCCGAGTGTCGACGATGTCGCCGGCAAGTGGGGCGAGATCACCGACCTGTCGGCGGCGCAGCTGGCCACATTCAGCCTGCGCTGAGTCCTAGATGAAAGCGCTTGTCGCGCAGGAGCTCTCAGGGCCATCAGGACTGGTCTACACCGATATAGAAGGCCCGGCGGATGTCGTCGATCAAAATTCGGTGGTTGTGGACGTCGGCGCCGCGGGTGTCAGCTTCCCTGACCTGCTGCTCCTGCGCGGCGAGTATCAGCTTCGGCTCGAGCCGCCGTTCATCCCCGGCATGGAGGTCGCGGGCGTCGTGCGGTCGGCGCCCTACGAGTCCGAGTTCAAGCCGGGCCAACGGGTCACGGCGCTGACCATGCTCGGTGGATGGGCGGAACGAGTGGTGGCGCCGCCGGAGAATATTCGGCGCACTCCGGGTGACCTCGACGACGCCGAGGCCGTCGCGCTGCTGGGCAATTACCAGACGATGTATTTCGCACTGGCCAAGCGCGGCGCGCTCCGTCCCGGCGAGACGGTGCTGGTTCTGGGGTCGGCGGGCGGCGTCGGCACGGCCGCTGTCCAGATCGCAAAGGCGTTGGGCGCCAAGGTGATCGCGATGGTGCACCGGCCGCACGCCGCAGAGTTCGTCGAGTCGCTGGGCGCCGACGTGGTGTTGCCGCTGACCGATGGCTGGCTGCAGGCGGTGCAAGAGGCGACGGGTGGGCGCGGTGTCGACCTAGTGGTTGACCCGATCGGTGGCGAGGCGTTCGACGACGCGATCCGGGCGCTGGCGACCGAGGGCCGGTTGCTGGTGATCGGCTTTGCGGCGGGTGGGATCCCGACCGTCAAGGTCAACCGGTTGCTGCTGCGCAATGTCGCGGTGGTCGGGGTCGGATACGGCGAATACGTCAACCGCAAGCCGGGTTCCCAGTCGGTGTTCGAATTCGGAGTCGCCGAATTGGTGAAAGCCGGGCTGCGGCCACCGCCGCCGGTGCGGTTCCCGTTGTCGAAGGGCCCCGAGGCGTTGCAGAGCCTGGCCGACGGCGGCGTGCTCGGCAAGGTCGTGCTGGAGCCGTAATGGGGCCGCAGGCGTTGGCGTTCGACGTGTTCGGCACTGTCGTCGATTGGCGATCCAGCGTCATTCGCGATCTCGAGGCCTTCGGCCAACGCCATGGACTGCAACAGGATTGGCCGAGTTTCGCGGACAGCTGGCGCGCCGGGTATGCCCCGGCGATGGACCGCGTGCGCCGTGGCGAACTCCCGTGGACGAGAATCGACGACCTGCACCGCATGATCCTCGGCGATCTCCTCGACGACGCGGGCATCCAGTCGATAAGCGACGAGGACATCGACGAGCTGAACCGGGCGTGGCACCGTCTCGATCCGTGGCCCGACACCGTGGCCGGTTTGACCCGGTTGAAGGAAAGGTTCGTCATCACAACGCTTTCCAACGGCAACATGTCGCTGCTGACCAACATGGCCAAGCGGGCCGGTCTGCCGTGGGACTGCGTGATCTCCGCCGAACTGTTCCACCACTACAAGCCGGACCCGCAGGCCTACCTGGGCTGCGCGGATCTGCTTGGTGTGCCACCGGATCAGCTCATGCTCGTCGCCGCGCATCCCGGCGACCTGAGGGCGGCACGCGCCGCCGGGTTGCGGACCGCGTTCGTCGCCCGCCCGCTGGAGCACGGCCCCGGGCGGGAGGCGCCCAGTGTTGCGCCCGACGAGTTCGACGTCTCTGCGACCGATTTCGTCGATCTCGCCGAACGACTCGGTGCGTAGCGTGGTGACGTGAACACCGCATTGCAACGGGCGGTTGAACTGCTCGCCGACCCACCGTCGAACCCCGATATCAGCAAGGGCTACCTCGACCTGTTGGGCACCGTCCCAGCCACCGACACACCGAAGAACACGGGCCCCATCCAGGCGGCGTGGGCCTCGCCGATCGGGTCGATGCTCTACGACAGGGCGCAATCCGTCGCGCGCAGGTTGATGACGGTTTGGCAGCACCCGACGGAGTGGCTCGCCATCCCGCCGGGCGGCATCGCCCTCGACGTCGGCAGCGGGCCGGGCAACGTGACAGCGTCGCTGGCGCGCGCGGCGGGTCCGGACGGGCTGGCGCTCGGCGTCGATATCTCCGAGCCGATGCTCGCCCGCGCCGTGCGCGCCGAAGCCGGGCCGCAGGTCGGTTTCGTGCGCGCGGACGCACAGCGGCTTCCGTTCCGCGACGAGACCTTCGATGCAGTGGTGTCTATCGCGGTGTTGCAGCTGATACCGAAACCGTCGGTGGCGCTGGCCGAGATGGTCAGGGTGCTGCGCCCCGGCGCCAGGATGGCCGTGATGGTGCCCACCGCAGGACGCGCCGGTGCCTTGATGCGACTGCTGCCCGACGGCGGCGCCCACTTCTTCACCGACGACGAAATCGCGGACACCCTAGAGGACCTCGGCCTCGTCCGAGTGCGGGCGAGGAGTGTGGGCAGCATCCAGTGGGTGCGCGGGAAGCGACCGTGAGCTCCGGCGGGATCGTCCTCGTTGCGCTGGCCATCGCCGTCGGGCTCGTCGGCATCGTGGTGCCGTTGCTGCCGGGGACGCTGCTGGTGTTCGGCGCGATCGCGGTGTGGGCGGTCATCGAGCACAACGTCACCTCATGGGTGACGCTCGGCGTGGTGACGGGGCTGTTGGCCGTCGCGACGTTGATCAAGTACCTGTGGCCCGTCCGGCGCATGCGGGCGGCCGATGTGAGCACGTGGAGCCTGGTGGCCGGCGCGGTCCTCGGCATCATCGGCTTCTTCGTGATACCGGTGCTCGGGTTGGTGATCGGTTTCGTGCTGGGCGTGTACTTGGCAGAACTGGCGCATCGTCACGACCAACGGGTGGCGTGGACGTCGACAGTGCACGCGCTGAAGGGCGTCGCGCTGTCGGTTGGCGTGGAATTGTGCGGCGCGTTGCTGGCGACGGTGGCCTGGGCCGTCGGCGTCTACGTGACCCAGTGATCAGGATTCGGCTGGAGCGGCGTCATCGATGCGCATCATGTGCGCGAACCGGCCGATGAACAGCGGGGGATAGGCGCCGACCCCGGCATCGGAAAACCATTCGGCGGCGACGTCCGGTCGGCGCAGCCAGCGCTCCGCGCTCTCCGCGTCGGATAGCTCGTGCAGGAACATGACCTCGTGGGGGTCATCGAAGGCTTCGAAGATTCGTACCCGCCGAATTCCCGCTTCCAGGAACGAGTCTCGTGTCTCGCGAACGTGGGCTCGAAACGTGGCCTCATCGTCGACGACCATGATGCCCGCGACGACGATCCCGGGTGGAGCCGCGGCGGGATCCTCGACGAAATCGAACCGTTCGATGAGCTCGCCCGCGAAGACGGCGGGCAGGTCCTCGACGCCCACGGCGTCGAACCACTCGAAGATGGCCCGCGACCGCAACAGCTCGGCGACCGGTTCGCGGGTTTGCAGCGCCATAGTCACCAACACACGCTCGGGGTCGGTGATGGACGTGTAGACGAAGACGTGGTGCGCGCCGAGCGCGGCAAGACCGTCTTTGCGTCGTTGCAGCAGCGGCCAAACGCGGGTCGGATCGGGCACGCGATAGTCGGTGGTCAGCACAAGCGAGTGCGTCTCGTGATTCATCGTCGGTTAAGGACGCTACCCGGCCCGAGAAGCACATTCTCGTTGCGACTAACCCGGGAAGGCACTTTCGTTTTTGCCCGCGTACCGAGCGACAACCGATTTGTCGCTTGCTACGCGGGCAATTTGAGGACTATCCCAGCAGCGCCGCGCGCACCCGCGCGACATCCCCGGCCCCCACGCCCGCCGCGTCGAGGTAGCCCTGCAGCGAGCCGTAGTTCTCCGAGATGGACCGGCGCGCGGCCTCGAGGTAGTCCTCGCGCACGCCCAGCACCGCATCGGTGAGGCGTGCTTCCGCGAAAGTAACTACTTCTGGCGTCTCGGACCGGTCGCGGACCGAGTCCAAGATGTGCTCCCGCAGCTGCGGCACCGCGTCGTTGCTGCGCAGAAAATCGGCCAAGATCGCATCCCGCGAGACACCCACAGCTGCGAGCACCGTCGCCACCGTGAACCCGGTGCGGTCCTTGCCCGCGAAGCAGTGGGTGATCACCGGCCGTCCATCGGCAAGCAGCGAAATGACTTGCCGCACAGCGCGTTGCGCGCCGCCAAGCGTGGGGAACCGCAGATACTCCTCCGTCATGAACCGTCCGGCGGCCACCGCGACGTCTTCGTCGTCGGGCTTCTCGCTCATCATCTTCTGGAACGTGGCCTCGTGCGGCGCCTCACCGTCGACCGCCGACACATCGGGGAACGGCAACAGATGCACGGCGACGCCGTCGGGCACTGCGCCCGGGCCGCGGCGTTCGACCTCCCGCGGCGAGCGCAGGTCGGCGACGTCGGTGATGCCGAGCCGACGGATGAGCTCGCGGCCGCCGTCGTCGAGCTGGCTCAACTCGCTGGACCGGAAGAACCGGCCGGGCCGCACAGCCGTCTCCTCGGCGACATCACGAAAGTTCCACGCCCCCGACAGTTCCCCGACACCGACCGCCACTAGCTCGTCACCGCCGCGGCGAAAGCGCCCTTTTCGCGGCCGATCTCCGCCCGCGCGACCGTGCGCATGTGCACCTCGTCGGGGCCGTCGAACAGCCGCATCGCTCGGTGCCAGCTGTAGAGCCGGGCCAGCGGGAAGTCGTCGGACACACCGGCCGCGCCGTGTACCTGGATGGCGCGGTCGATGACGTCGCAGGCCACCGTCGGTGCGACGGCCTTGATCTGCGAGACCAGCAGGTGGGCCTCCTTGTTGCCGTGGTGATCGATGGTCCACGCCGCCTTTTCGCACAGCAGCCGGGCCTGGTCGATCTCGTTGCGGGACTTGGCGATCTGCTCGCGCACCACACCCTGCTCAGAAAGCGGCTTGCCGAACGCGACCCGCTTCTGCACCCGGTCGACCATCAGCGCCAGCGCCCGCTCGGCCGCCCCCAATGCGCGCATGCAGTGGTGGATGCGACCCGGTCCCAGCCGGGCCTGCGCGATCGCGAACCCCGCGCCCTCCTCGCCGAGCAGGTTCTCCACTGGCACCCGCACGTTGTCGTAGACGATCTCGCAGTGCCCGTGCTGGTCCTGCCAGCCGAACACCGGCGTCGACCGCAGAATGTCCACCCCGGGGGTGTCAATCGGCACTAGCACCATCGACTGCTGCTGATGGCTGGCGGCATCCGGGTTGGTGCGGCCCATCACGATCAGGATCTTGCAGCGCGGGTCGGACGCGCCCGTCGTCCACCACTTGCGGCCGTTGATCACGTAGTCGCCGCCATCGCGGGTGATCGTCGTTTCGATGTTGCGGGCGTCGCTGGAGGCCACCGCGGGCTCGGTCATCGAGAACCCGCTGCGGATCTCAGCGGCCAGAAGCGGCTCCAGCCACTGCTTGCGCTGGGCCTCGGTGGCGAAAAGGTGCAGGGTCTCCATGTTGCCCGTGTCGGGTGCCGCGCAGTTGGTGACCTCGGGCGCGATCTCCGGGCTCCAGCCGGTCAGCTCGGCCAGCGGCGCGTACTCCAGGTTCGTCAGCCCCGACACCGCGGGCAGAAACAGGTTCCACAGCCCCCGCTCTTTGGCCAGCACCTTGAGCTCCTCGACGACCGGCGGCACCGTGTGGTCGTCGGGGCCAGCTTCCCGGCGGTATCGGTCGTACGCCTCCTCGGCGGGGAAGACGAATTCGGTCATGAAAGCGGTCAGCCGCTTGTGGTAGTCCTGCGCCTTGGCCGACATCGCGAAGTCCATGCCCGCCACGATATGACACCCGTGAAAGGGGGGAATCTCGGCAATGCGTCGGGCGTAGAAACATGACATGACCGAGAGCCGACCAGCGTTCCCGCCGTTCACCCTCGAGACCGCGAGGCAGAAGGTTCAGGCCGCCGAGGATGCCTGGAACACCCGCGACCCCGACCAAGTCAGCCTGGCTTACACCGTCGACTCGCAGTGGCGAAACCGTGACGAGCACATCGTCGGGCGCGACCAGATCGTCGCGTTCTTGACCCGCAAATGGCAGCGCGAACTCGACTACGTACTCCGCAAGAGCCTGTGGGGCTTCCGGGAGAACCGGATGGCGGTGCGCTTCCAGTACGAGTCCCGCGACGCCGACGGGCAGTGGTACCGCAGCTACGGCAACGAGCTGTGGGAGTTCACACCCGAGGGCCTGATGGCGCGGCGGGAGGCCAGCATCAACGACGTGAAGATCGACGAGTCGGACCGGCGCTACTTCGGCCCGCGGCCGGAGCCGGAGTACGGGCTCGACATCCCTTTGATGTGACGTGAAGCCCGGGAGGTCGCCGGTGAGGGTTCACGGGTGGTCGGGTTATTCGCCGGCGGGGAAGTCGATGACCAGGCCGCGGTCGTGGTGCCACCGATGGCCGGGGA
>JBKOYU010000997.1:0-8098 GCA_046725575.1 Actinomycetota bacterium
GCCGAAACCGAGTGCACGTTGGCGGTGGCATCGGCCGGGATCTTGTAGCGGCTGTCGATGCTCATCTCGGCGCGCGCGCCGTTTTCGGTGGGCTCGACGGACGTCACCTTGCCGATCTGGGTACCGCGATACGTCACGTTGGCGGTGGTGTAGAGGCCGCCTGAGCGGGGCAGGTCGGCGTACAGCTTGTACTGCCCGACCCCGACCAGGCTGGGCACCCGCAGGTAATACCAACCCAACGCGACGATCGCGATGACCGTCAGGATCGTGAACAGCACCAGCTGGATCTTGATGAAACGGGTCAGCACTGCTCACTCACCCCTTTCCACCAGCGGGCCGTTCGGCGCGTCGTGCGGGTTCGGTGTGAACCGCACATCCGGGATCATCGTCTCCGGATCGCGACCCCAGGACTGCTCGAGGGCGCGCAGCATGCCCGAGATACCGGTGCCGGACAAGTACCCGTTGTCCAACGCAGACAGCGTCAGGTCGACCATCAGCGACACATTGAGGTAGTCGCCGCGAACCACCTTCGGGACGTTCTCGATGGAGAACGGCGCGGTGAGCATCAGCTTGAGCGCACCGATCAGGTACGGCGACGCCCTGCCCAACTGCTTGAGTGGCCGCTGCAGGTTCTGCAGGTTGGTGTGCAGGTTGGCGCTCGACGGCGCCAGCGCGCTGTCGGAGGCCCTACTGATCCGACCAAGCGCCTCCACCGCGTCCGCGAACAGATCACGGGTGTCTGCGAAGTGCTTGATCAGCGGCGGGAATTCGGTCAGCACCCGGTCCAGGGTCTGATTGCGTTGAGCCACGATCGTCAACAGTCGATTCGTGGAATCGATTGCGCGGGTGATGTCTTGGCGCTGCTTATTCAGCTCGTCGGTGAACGTGTCCAACTTGTTGAGGAACTCGCGGATCTGATCGGCCCGGCCGGTCAGCAGGTTGTTGATCTCGGTCTGGATGGTCTCCAGGTTCTGGATGCCGCCGCCGCGCAGGATGGTGGCGATGCTCGCCAAAGTCCGTTCGGTAGTGGGGAACGCCGAGCTGTTCTTCAGCGGAATCGTGTCGCCGTTCTTCAACTGTCCCTGCGGATCCCTCGGCGGATCGAGTTGCACGTGCTGCGACCCCAACAGGCTGGTCTGTCCGATCTTGGCGAGCGTGTTCTGCGGCAGCTTCACATCGGGCTGCAGGTCCAGGGTCAACGTCGCGACCCAGTTCTTCAGCTCGATCGACCGCACCCGGCCGACGTACACGTCGGCCACGCGCACCCGGCTATTGACGTTGAGCGCCAACGTATCCGGCATCTGCACGTAGATCGTCATCTTGTTGGATGACGTGCCGGGACCACCCGGCAGCGGGACGTTGGCGATGCCCTTCCAGGACCCGCACGAGCTCAGCACCAGCGCCACCATGACGAGTGCCATTGCGCGGCTGGCGATTCGGCTCCACTTACGCATGGCTATCCACCTGCCTCAGCGGGTAGTGGCGGGCCCGCTGGCGCGGGTCCGGCCGGGGCGGCCTGCGCCGGGCCAGCGGGCGCGGACAGCGGCGAACCGGGATCGCCCGGTATCACGCCCGGTGCGGGCGGTGGCGGCGGTCCCGGCTGCGGATACCACGGGGGAGGCAGCGGGTTGTTCTCGTCATACGAGTTCGGCGGGCCGGGCAGGTTGCCTCCTGGCGGAGCCCCGAATGCCGACGGCGCCCCCGGAATCGCGCAGTCGGGTCCGCCCATCAGTTCAGCGAGGCACTCCGGGGTGACCATGTTCGCGGTGAACGGTTGCACGTCGACGCCCTGCATGCCCGGCGCGGTGACCCAGCCCGGCTCGTGGTTGCCGTGCGAGAACAAGGTGTCACGCGAGAAGAGGCCGGGCACCGTGGTGTCCTTGTAGCCGCCCGGCGGCTGCAGCCGTGGCTCCGAGTACGCGACCTGCTTGGGCAGCGTCATCGCCGTCACGAACTGGTTGATACCGATCGGCGGGAAATTGAACTTGATCGCATCGAGGATCGGCGCTAGGTACTGCGCACACAGTTCGGCGGACTCCTGATACCCCAGCCGGCTACCGGCCTGAATGGCGCTGCAGACCAGCTGCATTGGGTTCGCAAAGTTGGCGATGACCGGCAAGCTCATCGCGCCGCCAGTCACGGGCGACACCATATTCATCAGGTTCGCGCCGAGCGTGGGGAACACGTGCAGGGCGGTTTCCAGACCGTTCAGCGGATCGGGCTGAACGATCGCGTTGGTCACGTCGGCCAGGTTGTTGATGTCGTGGGTCAGCACCTCGCCGTTCTTGTTGATGAACTGACGGGTGGTCGTCAACAACTGGTTGAGGTCGGCCAGCGCGTTGGCCACTTCCCGGTTGGTGTTGGTGAATGCCTTGGTGAATTGCGCGAGATCGTCGTTGAGGGCGACGAACTGCTGATCGCTCTTGTACAACGCGTTGACGAACAGCGCCAAACTCTTGATCACACTGAAGAAGTCGCCGCGGCCCTCGTTGAGGGTGAACAGCGCCTCCGACAGTCCGTTCAGTGTCTTGTTGAGCTGTTCGCCCTTGCCGGCGAACCCGGTGGCCGCCGATTCGATGATGTCGCCGAACGGGCCCTTGGGCTGCTCCGGTGTCGGGCCGAGGTCGGTCAGGATCCGGTTGATCGAGTCGCGCAGCTCGTCGTACTCGACAGGCACCTGCGTGCGGTCGATCGGAATGACCGCGTTGTCCCCCATCACCGGCCCGCCGGTGTACGGCGGCGACAACTGGATGTTGCGCGACGCCACCAGACTGGGGTTCAGGATCGACGCGGTCGCGTTGGCGGGGACCTTGTACTTGTTGTCGTAGTGGAACGTCACCTTCATCTTGTCGCCGGCGGGCTCGATCTCGTCGATCGAGCCGACCTTGACGCCCATGATCTGCACCCTGTCGCCTGGGTACAGCGCCAGCGTGTCGGGGAAGTAGGCCACGACGGTGTTGGTGGTCATCTTCTTGTACAGCTGCCAGCCGACGATGCCGGCCACCAGCGCCAGCACCACAACAAGCGTGCCGATGATCACCGATGCCCGAGACACGCCACTCGGCAGCTTCAGGTTTCGGACATTGAAGATAGTCGACATCTACTCAGCCCCCCTGCGATCCGGGCGGGAGGTACGGCGGGTTGCCTGGCAGCGGCGGCGTGCCGGCAGGCGCCAGCTCCGGACCCGGTCCGGGTGGCGGCGGCGGACCCGTCAGCGCAGGCGGCAGCGGGGCGATGCCGGGCGTGAAGTCCGGCGGCTGAGGCGGGAGCGGACCGACCGGCACGGTCCGCGCTCCCGGCGGCCCTGGCGCGATCGGTGCGGGTGCGCCGGGCATATCCGGCGGCATCTGACCCGGGATGGCCGCGGCGGGCACGCCCGGGGTGAATCCCGGACCGTTCGGGTTCGGGTTGGAGGTAGCCACGTCGGGCGGGCCGTATTCGGGGCCGCCGAAGGGACCGGTGGTCAGGTGCTCACACGGCAGCGGATCACCGGGCCGCGGCAAGCCGTCGATCGGCGGCGTGTACGAGCACGGCGATCCCTTGAGCACACCGGGCCCAGGATGTTCTGGCGTGCCTTCGAGCACCGCCGGCCCCGGCGCCGGAGCGCCGTTCGGGAACCGCTGGCCGTTCGGATCGGGGAACCGCCACGCCGGCAGGCCCGCATTGCGCCAGAACTCCTCCGGGTCGATGCCGCGCTGCTTGAAGGCGGCGTCGACGAACGGCTGCAGAATCTGGTAGGGCAGCAGGTTCGCCAACAGCACCTTGAAGAACGGGCCTGAGGAGACCGCCTCACCCAGGGAGGCAACGAATTTGGCCACGGTGGACAGCGTGTCCATCAGGTCGAACCTGCGGTCCCGCAGGACGTCGCTGATGGTGCGCAGCTGCTCCAGCACGTGGTTGAGGTTTGGGTTTTCGTCGATGAAGCCCTTCACCTGCTCGGAGAAGGCCGCCACCCGCTCCAGCAGCATGCTGACGGCGTAGCTGCGTTCATTGATCGCCGCGAGCAGCGACTGGGCGTTGACGAGCAGTTGGTTGATCTGCTCGCTGCGGTTACCGAGGATGCCGGCGATCTTGTTGGCGTTGGCCAGCAGCTGCTTGATCTGGTCATCGCGCTTGCCGATGGTGTCGGAGAACCGGGCGACACCGTCGAGGGCGGCGGACAGATGCGGATACGTCTGGTCGATGGTCTCCGACAACACGTTCAGTGACCGCTTCACAGTCTGGGTGTCCCAGCCGGACGCCGCCTTGGTGACGTCGAAGAACGCGTCGTAGATCTGGTATGGCGTGGTGGTCTGGCCCAGCGGCAGAACCCCGTTGGCGCGCAACGGGTCTGTTCCGCGCGGCTCGATCTCGATGTTGCGCCGACCCAGAATGGTGTCGGTCCGGATGGACGCACGACTCTGGGTACCGATCTGGGTACCGCCGAGCGAGTAGCCGATGACGACCTTGTCGCCGTCGATCCGCATGGATCGGACACGTCCGACGTCCACGCCGGCGATGCGCACCTTGTCGCCCTTGTTTATGCCTCCGGTGTCGGAGAACTGGGCATAGTAGGTCGGTGTCGCGAACAGCATCGGCACGCTGGCGAAGCTCTGTCCGACGCCGATGACGATGACCAGGATGATGATGCCCATCAACCCGTTTCGAACGAGGTTCGACCCCTCGAGTGTCCTCATTTCGGCGTGCACCTACCGGATGGCTGCGAGGTGAGCTTCACGGTTCGCACCGGTCCGCCGGGCTGCAATCCGTTGAGCTTCAACGAGATATCGCAGGCGTAGAAGTTGAAGAAGTCGCCGTAGATGCCGCCGGCTCGCCCGATGATCTTGAACGCCGTTGGCAGCCTGAACAGGATGTCATTGAGCTGGTCCTTCTGGTCCACAAGCGGCTGCTGGACCCCCTCGAGATAGGTGACGGTGCTCTGCAGCAGCGGGCGGTTGTCGGCGAGTAAGTCGGCGATAGTGCCCGCCGCATCACTGATGTCCGCTGTCGATTCCGCAATCGGGTCCTTACGGTTCTTCAGCCCGGTGATCAGCTTCTCGAAATCCTGCACGGTTTGGTCGAACTGCTGCTGATGCTTAACCGTCGTGTCCAGCACGGTGTTCAGGTTCTTGATCACCTCGCCGATGGCCTGGTCGCGATCCGCCAGCGCGGACGTCAGCGACGCGGTTTGGTCCAGGATGTCGTTGATGGTGCCGCCCTGGCCCTGGAAGATCGTGATGATCGACTGGGCGATGTTGTTGACCTTGTCGGGGTCAAGCGCGCGGAAGACGGGCCGGAACCCGCCGATCAACGCATCGAGGTCGAGCGCTGGTTCGGTGTGCTCGATCGGGATGGTCCCGCCGGCCGGCAGGCGCTTGTCGCTGTCGCCGCGCTTGAGCTCCAGGTACCGGTCGCCGATCAAGTTCAGGTAGCGGATGGCAGCGGTCGTCCCGTCGAACAGCGGCAGCGAGCGATCGACGTTGAAGTCGACCCGGGCTTTGGATCCGCCGTCGATGATTTCGACCTTGGAGACCTTGCCGACCTCGACGCCGGAGGCGCGGACGAACTGACCAGCGCGCAGGCCGCTGGTGTTGGAGAAGATCGCCGAGTAGCCGGTGGTGCGGTCGAACCGCATCTGGCCGAAAACCACGATGATGGTCGCAGTGAACAGCAGCAGCACCAGTGAGAAGATGCCGAGTTTGACGACAGTTCCAGTGATTTTCATGGGTTGATCGTGTTCTGTCCGAACTGGCGGCCCCAGACGTATTCGATCCCAGGAATGATCAGCGGGATAGGCGCTGGGAGAAGGGGAATGAGGCACGGGGGCAGCAGGGCGCAACCGAACGGCGAGGCGAGTTCGATGTGGTTGTACGGCGCGAGAGATGCGCCGGTGTCCATCACCAGATATGGCGCAGGCCAGAGATCGCGGGTGATCGGCTGCCAGCAGCCCGGCCTGCCCTCGGGACCGCCCCTTGCGTTCACCCGTGGCAGGTTGTCTGGGTAGACGTAGGCGTTACCCGCGCCGATAAGTTCGGTGGTGGTCCGCAGCGAGTATCCGTTGCCGCCCAGCGATGCGGCGACCTTGGGCTCGACGTCGTGGAAGTTGCGAATCGTACAGAACAGTGCGGGGCTGTAGGTGTCGAGCAGTTGTGAGGTGGGGACGAGGTCCGCGGTGCCGCGCACCAAGTAGGGCCCGCTGCGTTCGAAGATGTCGCCGCCGGTGTTGCCAAACCCGACCGCGGCCATCAACGCCTGATCGATGTTGCCCTGCTGCTCGTTCAGGGTGCGCGCGGTGGTCACCGCGTTCTCCAGGCCATCGAACAGATCCGGCGCCGCGTTGGCGTAAGTCTCGCCGAGGTCGGCCAACAACTGGTTGTCCCGGCGGATTTGGGGCATCTGCGGATTGATGTCGGCCAGGATCTCGTTGCCGTGGATGATCGACTGGCCGAACCGATCACCGAGCCCGTCGAGCGCCTCGGCGGTGGCGGCCAAGGTCTGATTCAGCTTGATCGGGTCGACCTGCTGAGAAACCTCCACGACCGTCTCGAACAGCGTGTTGAACTCGGTGGTCACCGACGTCACGTCGATCACATCGGAGGTCGTGATGCGTTGCGGTGCTGGGTTTTTCGGCGACGAGAACGAGATGTACTTGTTGCCGAACACCGTGGTGGCGCTGATGTCGGCGTTCACGTTCTTCGGAATCAGGTTGAAGTACTTGGGATCCACGTTCAGGGTGATCTTCGCCCGTGGCTGATCGCCGACGCTGACTTCCTCGACCTTGCCGACCCGGCCGATCTCCACGCCGTTGTAGGTGACCTTCGCGCCGGGGTCCATCGACAAGCCAGCGCGCGACGAGATCATCGTCAGCTTCTCGCGATCCAGGAAGGTACCGCGGAATTGGAAGTACACCAACACAATTGCAGCGATAGTGATGAGCGTCAGCACCAGACCCGCCAACTTGAATGGCGGTGTACGAGGCTCGTTCAGCGGCGCGGTCATTGGCTACACCGTCAGGTTGAAGTTCGGGTCGACGCCGTAGAGCGCCAACGAGGCGAACAGGACCACACACACGATTGCGACCAGCGAGGCGCGCATCGACCGGCCGACGGCCTCGCCGACGCCGACCGGCCCGCCGCTGGCGAAGTAGCCGTAGTAGCAGTGGTTCAGCATCACGATGACCGAGATGATGATGGCCTGCACGAACGACCAGAACACGTCCTCGGGACGCAGGAACGTGCGGAAGTAGTGCTCGTAGGTGCCGATCGACTGGCCGTAGAAAAACGTCGTGGTCACCTGTGCGGATAGGAACGACATGATGATCGCCATCGCATACAGCGGGATGATCACCACGAAACCGGCCAGGATCCGCGTCGACACCAAGTATGAGATTGACTTGATGCCCATCACCTCGAGGGCGTCGATCTCCTCGCTGATGCGCATGGCGCCCAACTCGGCGGTCGCGCCGGCGCCGACGGTTGCGGCCAGGGCTTGCCCAGCGACCACCGGTGCGGCGATGCGCACGTTGATCAACGCGGCGAAGAATCCCGTGAACGCCTCCACACCGATGTTGCCCAGTGAGGCGAAGCCCTGGATGGCGACGAGTGACGAGCCGGACAGGGTGACGAAGCCGACGATGGCGACGGTGCCGCCGATGACAGCCATCGCGCCAGTGCCCATGCCGATTTCGGCGATCAGCCGCAGCATCTCCTTGCGGTAGTAGCGCAGCGCGTGGCCGATCGACCCGACGGCGGTGACGACGAACCACGCGACGTGCCCGACGCTGTCCAGCCCGCGGGCGGGCGCGCCGACCCACTTCTCCGTGCGGGCGTATCCCCGTGGGAAACGTGAACGCAGGACCTGAATCGTCGACACGTCAGCTCCCCGTTCCGAATCGCACACCGATCGTGGTCAGCACGACGTTGACGGCGAACAGGGCGATGACGCAGAGCACCAGCGTCTCGTTGACGGCGGTGCCCACACCCTTGGCGCCGCCAGCCACGGTCAGTCCGCGGTAGCAGCCCACCAAACCCGCGATCAGGCCGAAGGTTCCGGCCTTGATGATGGAGATCACGACCTCCGGCAGGCCGGTGATCAACGTCAGGGTTGACACATAGGCGCC
>JBKOYU010000116.1:0-3214 GCA_046725575.1 Actinomycetota bacterium
CCTACAGCCACCGCGAGATCGCCGAGATCCTCGAAGTATCGGAAGCCAACGCCCGTCAGCTGCACCGCCGCGCGCGGCAGCGACTGGATGACCCGGTGCCGCGGTTCCGGCCGGAGCGCGCGCACTGGCGTCGGCTCGTCGAGCGGTTCCTGACCGCAACGCGCAGCGGTGATGTGACCGGACTCGTGGCAATGCTGACCGACGGCGTGACGTCCACCGCCGACGGCGGCGGGAAAGTGGCTGCGGCCCGGCGGCCTGTCGTCGGTCGCGACAAGGTGGCCCGCTACCTCGCGGGCGCATTCAGCAGGCCGTTGGCAGGGGTGCGCCTCGAGCTGGACGCCGAGATCAACGGGGAGCCGGCGGTGCTCGGGTTCGTCGGATCGAATCTGGCGGGCGTGCTGTTCTTCGAAACGGTCGGCGACCGAGTGGAGGCGCTGCGGGTCGTCGCCAATCCCGACAAACTCCGATTCCTGGGCAGGCAGTTGTCACATCCCGTCGGGCTACCCGGTTCATAACTATGTGACGACCCGAATTCTGGTAACCGGCGGCACCGGCACCCTCGGCCGCATCGTGGTCGACCACCTGCTCGCCGGCGGCGCCGACGTGCGTGTCCTCAGCCGCGGGCGGCGCCCGCACCACCCCGACGTCGAACACGTCACCGGCAACGTCCGCAGCGGCGACGGGCTCGACGCGGCCGTCGCCGGCGTCGACACCATCGTGGCCTGCGTCGACCCGGCACAGCATCTCGTTGCCGCGGCCAAGCGAGCCGGTTCGCCGCATCTGGCGTACATCTCGATCGTCGGGATCGACCGGGTGCCGTTCCCGTACTACCGGCAGAAGCTCGCCGATGAGCAAATGATCGCGGCCTCCGGCCTGCCGTGGACGGTGCTGCGGGCCACGCAATTCCACGATCTGATTGCCGTCCTCATGCGAATGCTGGCCAAACTGCCGGTGATGGCGCTGCCCGCAGGATTCAGCGACCAACCCGTCGATGTCCGCGAGGTCGGCCAGCGATTCGCCCGCCTCGCCCTCGACGAACCCGCCGGACGAGCGCCCGATTTCGCGGGCCCGGAGGTCCGCACCATGGACGATCTCGCGCGCAGCTACCTCAAGATGGTCGGCAAGCGGCGCCCGATCATGCCGGTGTGGTTGCCCGGCAAGGCTTTTCGCGCCTTCCGCGCAGGCGGACACCTGGCACCGGACCACGCGGCAGGCACGATCACCTTCGAGGAATACCTGACCGAGCAGCTCGCCGCGGGCCGGGTGCCCTACCGCGATGCGATCAACGACTACCTCAGACTTCGCCGACCGAAGGAGCCGCGATGAACCACCCGCTACTACGCGGCGCGTCCCCGCGCCGAAGCAACTCACAGATCGCATGTGACCCCGCAGACTCGCGGAGGCCCCTTGCGCACCCGGCCGGAGCAATACTAGGATATCCTAGTATTCAGCCATTCGGGCGAGGGACAAACTCATGACCACACAGATTTCGCATTTCATCAACGGCCAGCGCACCGCCGGACAGTCGCAGCGCACAGCCGACGTGATGAACCCCAACATCGGGCAGGTGCAGGCCAAGGTGCCGATGGCTTCGGCAGCCGACGTCGACGCCGCGGTCGCAGGAGCGGCCGAGGCGCAGAAGGAATGGGCGGCGTGGAACCCGCAGCGTCGCGCCCGGGTGCTGATGAAGTTCATCGACCTGGTCAACAAGAACGTCGACGAGCTGGCCGAGACGCTGTCGCTCGAGCACGGCAAGACCGTCGCCGACTCCAAGGGCGACATCCAGCGCGGCATCGAGGTCATCGAGTTCGCCGTCGGCATCCCGCACCTGATGAAGGGTGAGTACACCGAGGGCGCCGGCTCGGGCATCGATGTGTATTCGATGCGGCAGCCGTTGGGTGTCGTCGCCGGCATCACGCCGTTCAACTTCCCGGCGATGATCCCGCTGTGGAAGGCGGGCCCCGCGCTGGCGTGCGGCAACGCGTTCATCCTCAAGCCCAGCGAGCGTGACCCGTCGGTACCGGTGCGGCTGGCCGAGCTGTTCATCGAGGCGGGCCTGCCGCCCGGTGTGTTCCAGGTGGTGCACGGCGACAAGGAAGCCGTCGACGCCATCATCGAGCACCCCGAGATCAAGGCCATCGGCTTCGTCGGCAGCTCCGACATCGCGCAGTACATCTACTCCGGCGCGGCCGCGCACGGGAAGCGAGCACAGTGCTTCGGCGGCGCGAAGAACCACATGATCGTGTTGCCCGACGCCGACCTCGACCAGGCGGTCGACGCGCTGATCGGCGCCGGCTACGGCAGCGCCGGCGAGCGCTGCATGGCGATCAGTGTCGCGGTGCCGGTCGGCGACCAGACCGCGGATCGCCTGCGCGCCAGGCTGATTGAACGAGTCAACAACCTTCGGGTCGGCCACAGCCTCGACCCGAAGGCCGACTACGGCCCGTTGGTCACCGAGGCCGCCCTGGCGAAAGTGAAGGACTATATCGACCAGGGTGTGGAAGCCGGCGCCGAGGCCGTCGTCGACGGCCGTGAACGCACCAGCGACGACCTGCAGTTCGGCGACGCCAACCTCGAGGGCGGCTACTTCATCGGCCCGACCCTGTTCGACCACGTCACGCCGGACATGTCGATCTACACCGACGAGATCTTCGGCCCGGTCCTGGTCATGGTGCGGGCGAAGGATTACGAAGAGGCGCTGCGGCTGCCGTCCGAGCACGAGTACGGCAACGGCGTGGCGGTGTTCACCCGCGACGGCGACACTGCACGCGACTTCGTGTCCCGGGTTCAGGTCGGCATGGTCGGTGTGAACGTGCCGATCCCGGTTCCGGTGGCCTACCACACGTTTGGCGGCTGGAAGCGGTCCGGCTTCGGCGACCTCAACCAGCACGGCCCGTCGTCGATCATCTTCTACACCAAGGTCAAGACGGTGACGCAGCGCTGGCCGGCGGGCTCGCACGGCGCCGAGTTCGTCATCCCCACTATGAAATAGAGCTGAAGTGTCCGCATGGATCTATTCGGGCTTGACGACGACGGACGTGTGATCGCCGAGACGGCGGCCGCGTTCGCCGAAAAGCGCCTCGCGCCATACGCATTGGAGTGGGACGAGAATCACCACTTTCCCACTGACGTGTTGCGCGAGGCCGCCGAGCTCGGCATGGCCGCCATTTACTGCCGGGAGGACGTTGGCGGCAGCGAGCTGCGCCGGTTGGAT
>JBKOYU010000271.1:0-4356 GCA_046725575.1 Actinomycetota bacterium
GCTCGCTTCGCGGTCTACTTGGGCGATCTCGGCGAGGACACCGCCGCAAGGGCGCGCGAGATTCTGGCCGAGGTGCCGACGCCGGATAACGCGGTGCTGCTTGCGGTTTCGCCGAACCAGCGCGCGATCGAGGTGGTTTACGGCGCCGACGTCAAGGGCCGCGGGATCGAGGAGTCCGCGCCGCTCGGCGTCTCGGCGGCCGCCGCGTCGTTCAAAGAGGGCAACCTGATGGACGGCCTGATCAGCGCCGTCCGGGTGCTCAGCGCTGGCGTTTCACCGCCCTGACAAACCCGGCGAATTGCCGCTCGGGACGACCCTGCGCAGACCATAGACTTTGCTTGATCCATGTCTGAAGGGGTGCGAGATTGGGAGTGCTCGACGGTTTCGAGTCGACGTGGTCCAACGCGCGGTCGACCTTCGGCCAGGGAACCCCGCAAGAGGGAGCGCAGTTCGACAACAGCGGCCAATTGCGGCAGATGCAATCCAAGGCACTGGCGGCAAGGACGGCGAGAAGGAAACGCAAGGGATAGTCGGGGAAGAAACCGAGGAGGAAAAGCGCAGGGCGCGCGAGGACGTCGATGCGGCGCTGCGAGGTGATAAGGACGCTCAGCAGCGCGTGCGGCATGTCCTGAACACCATCAGTCAGGACCAACTCGCCGGCAGGGGGAAGCTCAACGCTGAATAAGCGTCGTATCTCAGTCAGATGCAGGCGCAGCAGAGGCTCAGGAGCGTCGACCAATTGGATGAGGCGGCGAAGAAGGGCGCCAGCGACATCATGGCCGACTCCTGGCAGTTGATGAGTAACCCGAATCTCGCGTTCCCGAAGACCGAGTCGCGCGATGAGGCCCTCGAGGATCCGAACAACATCGTCAGGGGTGGCTTCGATCAACTGCCGGACAGCGTGAGGTCCACGCTCGACGGGCAGCCCTTGCCCTACGACTTCGGCTGACTGCCACGTCCAAAGCGTATGGCCGCCAAGCGCCGCGAGCGTGCGCGAAATGCCGGAAAACGTCGGCGTGTCGCGTGCAGACGCGCACACTCGCGGCGGCTAGGTGATGTCGAATGCCCTTGCCCGCAGGGCGCGCTCGACACCCGCGCGGCCCTCAACCACCAGTCTCCGTAGCGGCGGCGGCACGTCCGAGTCGGCTAGGAACTCATCGGCGGCGTCCAGGCCGGCCTGGCTGATATCCCACGACGGGTACAGCCCGACCACCACCGTCTGCGCGACCTCACTCGACCGCCGCTCCCATACCCCCGCGATCGCCCCGAAGTACTTGGCGCTGAACAACTTCAGCAGCTCATGCTGACCGGGCCGGACGAAGCCGGCGATGATCGACCGCGCGGTGATGTTGGCCAACGTGTCATCCTCGACCACCTGCTGCCACGCCGACTCCTTCACCGCGGCCTGCGGCCGTGCCGCCGACGCCTGCGCGGCGTTCCGCTTGCCAGTCGCGGTCGGGTCCCGCTGCACCTCGGCGTCGATGAACGGCGTCTGGAGTCCGTCAGAATCGACTTCGCCCGCCGCGGCCAGCGCGGTGACTATCCGCCAGCGCAGGTCCGTGTCCACTTCCAGGCCCGCGAGCCCGAGTTCGGTGGGGTCGTGGTCGAGCAGGTCGGCCAGCACCGCGACGTGGCGGGTCGGCAGCACGGAACCGCACAGCGCGTTGACGTAGGCCAGCTGGTGATCCGAACCGGACTCGGCGCCGCGGGCCAACTCCAGTAGCCGGTCGGCGAACGCGGGCCAGCCTTCCGTGCGGGCCCAGTCCGGGTCGGCGTAGGAGGTCAACGCGGTCTGGGCTTGCAGCAACAACCGCTGCGCCACACCGACCTCAGTTTCGGCGTGCACGCCCCCGGCGACCAGCGACACGAAGTCGCGCGCTCGAAGTTCGGCTTCGCGGGTCATCTCCCAAGCCGCCGACCACGCCAGCGTGCGGGGCAACGGGTCGGCGATATCGGCGATGCGGGTGAGCGCCGTCTGCAACGACGCGGGGTCAAGGCGCAGCGAGCAGTACGTCAGGTCGTCGTCGTTGACGAGGATCAGCTTGCCACGCGAAACACCTTGCAGCCCAGGAACATCCGTCGCCGAGCCTTCGACGTCAAGCTCCTCCCGGTGCACGCGCACCAGCTTCCCGCTGCCGTCGTCGTCATAAACCCCGACCGACAACCGGTGCGCCCTGGTCTCACCGGCGCCCGGCTGCGCCCCACTCTGGGTGATCGCGAAGCGGGTGAATCGTCCGTCGGCGTCGACGTCGAAATCGGGCCGCAGCGTGTTGAGTCCGGTCGTCTTGAGCCACTGCTGCCCCCAGCCGGACAGGTCGCGGCCGGAGGCCTTCTCCAGCGCGCCGAGTAGATCCCCGAATGTGGCGTTGGCGAACGCGTGGTCGCGGAAGTAGTCCCGCAGCCCCGACAGGAACTCCTGCAGCCCGACGTAGGCAACGAGCTGCTTGAGCACGCTGGCGCCCTTGGCATAGGTGATCCCGTCGAAGTTCACCTCCACGGCGGCCAGGTCAGGGATGTCGGCGGCCACCGGATGCGTCGACGGCAGCTGGTCCTGCCGATACGCCCACGACTTCTCGGCGTTCGCGAAGGTCGTCCACGCCTCGGTGTACTCGGTGGCCTCGGCCTGGCACAGCACCGAGGCGAACGTCGCGAACGACTCGTTGAGCCACAGGTCGTCCCACCACTGCATCGTGACGAGGTCGCCGAACCACATGTGGGCCATCTCATGCAGCACGGTTTCGGCTCGTCGCTCGTAGGACGCCCGGGTGACCTTGCTGCGGAAGACGTAATCCTCCAGGAACGTCACCGCGCCCGCATTCTCCATTGCGCCGGCGTTGAATTCGGGGACGAAGAGCTGGTCGTACTTGCCGAACGCGTACGGCACGCCAAAGTTGTTGTGGTAGAAGCCGAATCCCTGCTTGGTCTGCGTGAACAGCCGCTCGGCGTCCATGTACTCGGCCAGCGACTTGCGGCAGTACAGGCCCAGCGGGATGTCGCCGTGGTCGTCGGAGTAGGTGTCACTCCAGTGCGCATACGGCCCGGCGATCAGCGCGACGAGGTATGTGCTCATCCGAGGGGTGGTGACGAAGGTGTGCTCATGCGCGTTCCCCACGCCATGCACGTGTCCTGTGGCGCCATTGGAGATGACTCGCCAATTCAGCGGCGCGGTCACCATGATGTCGAACGTGGCCTTCAGGTCGGGCTGGTCGAAACACGCGAACATCCGCTTCGCATCGGCGGTTTCGAACTGGGAGTACAGATAGACTTCGCCGTCGACGGGGTCGACAAAGCGGTGCAGACCCTCGCCGGTGTTGGAGTAGCGGCAGTCGGCGTCGACCACGAGCACGTTGCGTTCGGACAGTCCGGTCAACGGGATGCCGGTGGACTCGTCGTAGCCGGACACGTCGATGACGCGCCCGTTCAGTGTGGCGCTGCGGACGCTGTCCGCGGCGAGGTCGATATACGTGTCGGCGCCGGCCAGCGCGTCGAACTCGACCGTCGTCACCGAGCGGAAAGTCCGCTCGCCGGGTTTACCCTCGCCGTCGGTGAGGCCGAGGTTGATGCGGTAGCTGTCGACGGTGACGAGCGCGGCGCGTTCGACGGCCTGGTCGCGGGTCAGATTGGGAAGTGCCACTCGTCCAACCTAGTGGCTGGCGCGACCATGAGCCTGACGTGCGGTCGACCGACCTCCGCTTAGGGCGTAAGACCTGGAATTCCAGTGCTGTTGTTGAGACCGGGAATTCCAGTGTCGTTGAGCCCCGGAATTCCAAGTATGTGCAGCAAGGTGCCGTTGCCGATTCCGGACATCATCTGGGGGCAGTACATCGAAATGGCGATGCCCGTGAAGAACGCCGCCATCTCGGGCGAGATGCCGTTGTTGGCCACTCGCGAATAGACGCTGGCAAACGACTTGCCCGGCTCGACCAACATCGGACAGACCGACTGGCCCAGGGAAACGGTGGCGGCGGGATCGTTGAAGCCGACGCCGGCGTTGGTCAGTGCGTTGAGGAAAGAGGTGTCGATCGTGTCGGCCTGTACCGGCGCCGCCACCGTTGCGGCCGCGGTCATCAAACCGGCGGCCAATATCAGGGCAGGTGCCCGCGTTGCGCAATTACTCATCAATTTCACT
Source organism: Actinomycetota bacterium (assembly GCA_046725575.1). Taxonomy (GTDB): domain Bacteria; phylum Actinomycetota; class Actinomycetes; order Mycobacteriales; family Mycobacteriaceae; genus Mycobacterium. Next base: position 4,130 of record JBKOYU010000271.1, read on the forward strand.
TTGGTAACAATGGTCTACAAGTGTCACAGGGACAACACGCTTCGATAAAGGTTTGCGCAATAAGGCGTTTCTTAGCCGGCTGCGAGAGGACTGCCATGCTTAGCACGCATCCCGGGTAGGAACTCCCGGGTGAGCAGGACGTTCGAGACCAAATTGAGGGGCGATCAACGTGTCGAGATTCTCGTCGCTGATTTCGGCCGATGTCGGATCCGACATTTGTCTGAAAC
>JBKOYU010000252.1:0-5410 GCA_046725575.1 Actinomycetota bacterium
GCCGCCGGCTACAAGGGCATCATCGTCACGCTGGACACCTGGGTACCGGGGTGGCGGCCGCGCGACCTGTCGACGTCGAACTTCCCGCAACTGCGTGGCCGCTGCCTGGCCAACTACACCAGCGACCCGGTGTTCCGGGCGAGCCTGGAACAAGCTCCTGAGGAAAACCCGCAAGCGGCCGTGCTGCGCTGGGTTTCAGTCTTCGGCAATCCGCTGACGTGGGACGACCTTCCGTGGCTGCGGTCCCTCACTGATCTGCCGCTGATCATCAAGGGCATCTGTCACCCCGACGACGCCCGCCGCGCAAGGGATGGCGGCGTCGACGGCATCTACTGCTCGAACCACGGCGGACGCCAGGCCAACGGCGGTCTACCAGCCATCGATTGCCTACCCGCAGTTGTCTCGGCCGCCGACGGGCTGCCGGTGCTGTTCGACTCGGGCATCCGCAGCGGCGCCGACATCGTCAAGGCGCTGGCGCTGGGTGCCACCGCCGTCGGCGTCGGGCGCCCCTACGCGTACGGCCTGGCCATCGGCGGCGAGGACGGCGTGGTGCACGTGCTGCGCTCGCTGCTGGCCGAGGCCGACCTGATCATGGCCGTCGACGGCTATCCAACTCTGAAGGACCTGACACCCGAGGTGCTGCGGCGCGTCACCTGACTCAGCCCTCTACGGTCTGCGACGGTAGGGGAGTGGACACCGGCGGGCAGGAGCGAAGCGACCGGGGAATGACTGTGCTCGACGAGTTCGACGAGTATCTCGCGCTGCAGCGCGGCCGCTCCGACCACACTCGTCGCGCGTATCTGGGCGACCTGCGCTCGCTGTTCGACTTTCTCGCCGACCGGATGCCCGACGCGGGACTGGACAGGCTGAGCCTGCCGCTCCTTCGGTCCTGGCTGTCGGCGCAGGCGTCGGCAGGGGCGGCGCGGACGACGTTGGCGCGTCGCACCTCGGCGGTCAAGACCTTCACGGCGTGGGCGACGCGCCGCGGGCTGATCTCGAGTGATCCCGCGGTGCGACTACAAATGCCCAAAGCCCGGCGCACCTTGCCTTCGGTGCTGAGGCAGGATCAGGCGCTCGACGCGATGGCTGCGGCGAAATCCGGTGCACAGCAAGGCGATCCGTTCGCGCTTCGCGACCAGTTGATCGTTGAGTTGTTGTATGCGACCGGAATTCGTGTCAGCGAGCTGTGCGGGCTCGACATCGACGACGTCGACCGGGCGCGGCGGCTGCTGCGCGTCCTCGGCAAGGGCAACAAGCAGCGGACGGTGCCGTACGGGGAGCCGGCGCAGGAGGCACTGACGGCGTGGCTTGACAACGGGCGACCGGCGCTGGCGACCGCGTATTCGGGGCCGGCGCTGCTGCTGGGCGCGCGTGGCCGTCGGCTGGACCCGCGGCAGGCCCGCACCGTCGTGCACCAAACCGTCGCGGCGGTCAACGGCGCACCCGACATCGGACCGCATGGGCTGCGGCACAGTGCCGCCACCCATCTGCTCGAGGGCGGCGCTGACCTTCGCGTCGTACAGGAGCTGTTGGGCCACTCGACGTTGGCGACCACGCAGCTGTACACGCACGTCACGGTCGCGCGTCTGCGTGCGGTGCACGACCAGGCGCACCCACGGGCCTAGTTAACTAGCGAAGTAGCGCAATGACTTTCGCGATGTCGGGCATCGCGGACTCCCGCCCGACCCATTCGTCGAACACCGTCCAGTAGCTCACGCCGAATCGCTGCTGACGCTCGACGAGCGCTTCTGCCATCTGCTCGTGCGTGCCGAGCAGGACGAACGGCGAATCGAGGACGAACTCCGGTGAAATCCCGCCGAATGCCGCCGCAAGTTCGGCCACCGATGACTCACGGTCATCGGTATGCACCACGAACTGGATCAGCGCATTGAGCTCGATGGCGTCGAACCGGTCGCCCGCAGCGTCGCACACGACGGCGATCCGGTCTTCCAGTCCCGCCGCATCGAAATGGGTCAGCTCGACCTTGGTCGCGTCGCGGTTATGGCTGAATCCGGCCAGGCCTGCGATGTCGGCGACACGGCCTGCCAACTGCAACACCCGCGTTCCGTTGCCGCCGATGAGTAGCGGCACGGCAACGCCCGGTGCGGCGACGAGTTCGCCCGCGTCGGCGCGCACGCAGTAGTGCGCGCCGTCGATGTCGACGGCCTCGCCGGCAAGGAGCGGTCGGATCACGTCGACCGCTTCGATGAGCCGGTCGACGCGCGTCCCGCCCGAGTCGAACCGGAGCCCGGCGGCGTCGTACTCGGACTTCATGTGGCCGGCGCCGAGGCCCAACTCGAAACGACCGCCAGAGATCGCGGCGACGGTGGCGGTCTCCCTGGCTATCTCGACGGGGTGGCGAAAGTCGTTGTTGAGCACCAGTGTTCCTGTGTGCAGGCGTGACGTGGCACAGGCCGCCGCCGTCGCACCCGCGAATGGCGACAACGACGCGACGAGGTGATCGGGGATGGTCAGCACATCAAAACCGGCTTCTTGCACCGAGTTTGCGAATGCGCCGAACTCCGCGCCGCGGGGCAGCGCGGTGTGCAGACCGAAGCGAAGCGGACGTGAGCGATGAGCGTCGGTCGTCATGGTTTCGACGGTAGGCGGGTTTCTGTCGGCCGCGAGCGTCCGCGTTTGTACAGATTTCGTCGGCGTGTCGCGTACAGACGCGGTCGCTCGCGGTGGGTGGTCACCCGTGTAGCGGCTTGAGTCTGACCGGCGTGCTGACCAGCAGGCCCAGCGGGTCGACGTAGTCTGCCCGCGACGCCGCACCCCACATCGCGCCCCAGTGCAGACACGCGGCCGCCGCGCAGCCGTCATGCCCGGCTTCGAGCTCGCCGATCACCGCCCCGGCGTCAACGCGCTGCCCGACCCGGACCGACGGTCGTACCGGCTCATAGGTGGTCCGCAGCCCGCCGGGATGGGCGATCGACACCAGTGTCCGCCCGGCCAACTCCCCGGCGAACACGACCGTGCCCGCGCTGGCCGCGTAGACCGGCTGGCCGGGCACCCCTGCCAGGTCGACGCCGCGGTGTCCGCGATTCCAGTTCGGCGACGGCGCGTCGAACATCCGCAGAGCAGCTGGTCGGGGCCGCAGCGGCCAATCCAGCCGGCCGGTGTCGGCCCGAGCAGGAGCCGCGCACACCAGCGCGATCGCCATCATCATTGCCAGTCGGCGCATAATCCCAGCTCAGCGTCCCGACGCCAGAGAAATCCAGGCCTTACCGCCAAGCTGTGGATGGCGGCTCCTGTGTGGAAAAAGCACCCCTGTCCAGCGTGTAAACTGCTAACCGCAGCTCGCTCACGCGGGCTGACTTCGCGCGTCTGCAAATGACCACCCAATTGGCGGTCATGTCCGGATGCCGGCGGTCTCGTCTTCGGACGGGTCCGGCAACCAGCAGGCACCAGGGCTCGGCGTCACCCGGCGCCGCGCGTCAACCGACAACAAAAGGACATGGCCGACTATGGCTGTTGTAACCATGAAACAGCTGCTGGACAGCGGCACCCACTTCGGGCACCAGACCCGTCGCTGGAATCCCAAGATGAAGCGGTTCATCTTCACCGACCGCAACGGCATCTACATCATCGATCTGCAGCAGACGCTGACCTACATCGACAAGGCGTACGAGTTCGTCAAGGAGACTGTCGCGCACGGCGGCAGCGTCATGTTCGTCGGCACCAAGAGGCAAGCGCAGGAATCCATCGCCGAAGAAGCGACCCGCGTCGGCATGCCCTATGTGAACCAGCGCTGGCTGGGCGGCATGCTCACCAACTTCTCCACCGTGCACAAGCGGCTGCAGCGCCTCAAGGAGCTCGAGGCGATGGAGCAGACCGGCGGATTCGAGGGTCGCACCAAGAAAGAGATCCTGATGCTGACCCGCGAGAAGAACAAGCTCGAGCGAAGCCTCGGCGGTATCCGCGACATGCAGAAGGTGCCGTCGGCCGTCTGGGTAGTCGACACCAACAAGGAGCACATCGCCGTCGGCGAGGCGCGCAAGCTGGGCATCCCGGTCATCGCGATCCTCGACACCAACTGCGACCCCGATCTCGTCGACTACCCGATCCCGGGCAACGACGACGCGATCCGCTCGGCTGCACTGCTCACCAAGGTGATCGCCTCCGCGGTCGCCGAAGGCCTGCAGGCCCGCGCGGGCGTCGGCAAGGGTGAGGGCGAGGCCGAGGCCGAGGGTGCCGAACCGCTCGCCGAATGGGAGCAGGAGCTGCTGGCCGGCGCCACCGCCACCGCGGGAACGCCCGAAGCCGAAATCCAAACCGAACCGAAGACCACGGAAGGCTGATATGGCGAACTACACCGCTGCCGACGTCAAGCGACTCCGGGAGCTGACCGGCGCAGGCATGCTCGACTCGAAGAACGCGCTGGTCGAGGCCGACGGCGACTTCGACAAGGCCGTCGAACTGCTACGCATCAAGGGCGCCAAGGATGTTGGCAAGCGCGCCGAGCGGGCCACCGCCGAGGGCCTGGTCGCCGCCAAGGACGGCGCGCTGATCGAGCTGAACTCCGAGACCGACTTCGTCGCGAAGAACGCCGAGTTCCAGGCGGTCGCCGATCAGATCGTGGCGGCGGCTGCCTCGGCCAAGGCCACCGACGTCGACGCCCTCAAGGCCGCCAAAGTCGGTGACAGCACCGTCGAGCAGGTCATTGCCGACCTGAGCGCCAAGATCGGCGAGAAGCTCGAGCTGCGTCGCGTCGCCTACTTCGACGGCACCGTCGAGACCTACCTGCACAAGCGGGCCGCGGATCTGCCGCCCGCCGTAGGTGTTCTCGTCGAGTACACCGGCTCCGACAAGGACGCCGCGCACGCCGTCGCCCTGCAGGTCGCCGCGCTGAAGGCCAAGTACCTGACGCGTGAGGACGTGCCGGAGGATGTCGTCGCCAACGAGCGCCGCATCGCCGAGGAGACCGCCCGCAACGAGGGCAAGCCCGAACAGGCGCTGCCCAAGATCGTCGAAGGCCGCGTGACCGGCTTCTACAAGGACGTCGTGCTGCTCGACCAGCCGTCGGTGTCCGACAACAAGAAGACCGTCAAGGCGCTGCTCGACGCGGCAGGCGTGACTGTCACCCGGTTCGTGCGCTTCGAGGTCGGTCAGGCCTAACCGGCGCGGGCCTTTCGCGATCAACGGCCCTGCTCCGACGGTTTGGCGCGGACACGCGTATTGGGCCCTAGTTCGCGCTAGCGCCGAGATTGCACACAGGGCTGTGACCGAGGTCCAACCCTCAGTGCAATCTCGGCCATGGGAAGCGTTGACGGCAGTCCGGTTCGCCGAAGCGGTACGACTTGGTACCGTCGGGACATGAGTCGCATTCACGCCTTCGGCGACGACGCCCTCGGCGACCTTGACGCTGTCGGCCTCGTTGAGAAGCTCCGTGCCGGTGACGTTTCACCGC
>JBKOYU010000266.1:0-2970 GCA_046725575.1 Actinomycetota bacterium
CGCGGCGGCCAGATACAGCAGCGTCGGCGAGCCCAATCCGCCGGCGCCGATGACCAGCACCTTGGCGTTCTTGAGCCGTTTCTGCCCGTCCACCCCCAGGTCCGGGATGATGAGGTGACGGCTGTAGCGCGCGACCTCTTCACGCGTGAGTTCGTCCGCCGGTTCTACCAGCGGCGGCAACGGTGTTGACACCGAAATCTCCTTGATTGACATCTACTAACCATCACATCAATTCTCGTAGGTCACTGCAATCAACAGCAACGAGACCCCGCTGCTTCCCGCGGCAGTTCAGGCGATCGGGTATGGCCAGGGGTTGAACCGACAGGTCTTGCCGTCGGGTTTGACCGACTCCGGGTCGAACCGGGCGGCGTCGTTGTTGTTGGTCGAGAACGTCTGCTGCATCATGATCGGCGCCAGCCCGCCATCCTCCGCGCATCCTTCGTGGCGTTGATAGCCCATGGCGTGGCCGACCTCGTGGTTGATCTGGTACTGCCGGTAGGACCCGATATCGCCCTGGAACGGCACCGCGCCGCGCACCCAGCGCGCCTCGTTGAAGAACACGCGGGGCTGACCGTCGGCGTAGGCAGGGTTGTAGCAGGACGTCTCGATCGCGATTTCGTAGCCGCAGCCCTCCCGCACCGTCATCGGCGAGCTCAGAGATATCCGGAAATCCGGTTGGCCACTGTCGATGCGGGTAAACGCGAATTGCGGGTTGTGCGTCCAGCTCTTGGGATTGGCCAGCGTTTCGCTGACCATCCGGGCAAAGCCGTCGTCACCGCCGAACGTCGCGGTGTCGATGCCGTCCTCGATCTCGACGGTGTAGGTGAACGTCTTGGTGGTGCCCTCGCCCACCTTCGGCGTCGTGCCCGGCACGATGTGCCACGCCTTGGCGCCGGCCTCGGTGAACGGTCCGCCGTCGGGCAGGACTCCGGTGGGCAGATTCACATCGAACTGGGTGAGGCCTTTCGGCGGGGCGCCGATGATCTGCGTGCTGGCCACGCCGATGGTCGGCGGGCCCTGCACCGGCCCCTCGACCTCCTTGGGCGCGGGCACGCTGGTTCCGGTGATGGTCTGGTACACCACGACGCCTGTCAGCGCGATCAGCACGGGCAGCGCATAGGCCCGCCAGCCGTAGGTGGAGACGAATCGGCCCAGCCACGTCTGCTTGCGCACCCGGCGATGCTCGTCTCGATTGGACCTGACCCGGCCTGAACTTTCGGCCAGGGGGTCGCGCTGCGCGCGCAGTGGCTCTCGCCACTCATCACGCAACACGGGCACGCGACCGCTCCCGCGACGCCCCGGGTCGTAGGTCACCGGAACAGGATGGCACAGTCTGCTGGGCTTGCACTTCCGGCGAGCCACCACCACGGCACGATGGCGTGCATCCGCGCTCGCCGTGGCAACGGGAGTAGTGTCGTTGCGAAACGATTTCCAATGAAGGACGCAATGAGCGATCTCGCCAACACCGCCGCTCGTAGGGGCGCGCAACCGGCGAACGGCGGCGCGGTGACCGGTGTCGGTTCCCGCGCGGGTCGGCGTGGGAACCGGCTGCCCCGCGACGAACGCCGCGGGCAGTTACTCGCTGCTGCCAGCGAGGTTTTCGTCGACCGCGGCTACCACGCTGCAGGAATGGACGAGATCGCCGACCGCGCGGGCGTCAGCAAACCCGTTCTCTACCAACACTTTACGTCCAAGCTCGAGCTGTACCTGGCCGTGCTGCAGCGACACGCCGACAATCTCGTCTCGGGCGTGCGCCAGGCGCTGCGCACCACCACCGACAACCGGCAGCGGGTGCGAGCCGCCGTGGACGCATTCTTCGACTTCATCGAGCACGACGGCCAGGGCTACCGGCTGATCTTCGAGAACGACTACGTGACCGAACCTCAGGTGTCCGCGCAGGTCAAAGTGGCCACGGAGGCGTGCACCGACGCCGTGTTCGACCTGATCAGCCACGACTCCGGGCTCGAACCGCATCGAGCCAGGATGATCGCGGTCGGGCTGGTGAGCATCAGCGTCGACTCAGCCCGGTACTGGCTGAACAACGACCGGCCGATCTCCAAGGACGACGCCGTGGAGGGCACCGTGCAGTTCATCTGGGGCGGCCTGTCCCACGTGCCGCTTACCCGCTCTTAACGGCCTCTGAGCCGACTGCACCGACGCCGAAGCCGACCCGCCGCACGTCGGCGGCACCGATCTCGACATAGGCGATCTTCGCCGCCTGCACCAGGAAACGGCGGCCCTTCTCGTCGGTCAGAGTCAGGACGCCCGAATCCCTACTCAGCGCGTCGGTGATCAACTTCTCCACCTCGCTGGGTGTCTGCGCGCTGTTGAAGATCAGCTCGCGCGGGCTGTCGTTGACACCGATCTTGACCTCCACGCTGGACCCTTTCCGTTCGTGTGTTCCTCGCAATGAAGGCTAGTGGACCGCTCCGAGACAGTGCCGCGGCGGCCGTTACGCGGTGAGTGAAAGCGCGCACCGGAGCGCCCGGCGAAGGCCGCGCGGATTCTCGACCGAACCGAGTCCGGACCGTGATCAAAGCCCCAGCGCGTCAACCTCATTCGTCACATCTGTCCCGATAGCATCAGGCCCGGCATTGGACGAAAACGACTGGGATAGCTGCATGAACAGGCCATATACCGCACATTCACCGTATTCCCTGAGCCCGACCGAACGGATTCCCAGCTACGGGGAGGACGGTGGCGAAACCGTCGACCTCGACCGCGGGGGCTACGAGGAGTATGAGGGCCTCGAGGAGTACGGGGATATCGACGAATACGAGGAGTACTACGAGCCGATCGATCGACGGTGGATCTGGGTCGCCGGCGTGGCTGGCGCGATCCTGCTCGTCGCGGTGATCTGCACGGTGGTCATCCTCGGTGGCGGCGACAGCGGATCGGTGTCCACGACGGTCGCTCCGCCGACTACCTCAAAAACGGCCGCCACGACGTCGGCCCCGGCCGCGACCAGGA
>JBKOYU010000402.1:0-4836 GCA_046725575.1 Actinomycetota bacterium
GCTCTGATGTACACACTCTTCGTCACCCTTTGTGTTCCCCCCGACAGGCTCGATGATTTCGTCGAGGCGATTACCACCAACGCCGCTGCATCCCCGCGCGATGAACCGGGGTGTCTGGCGTTCGACGTCCACCAGGACATCGAAACCCCCACGCGCTTCTATCTGTACGAGATCTACATCGACGAGGACGCCTTCAGGATCGCCCATCGGAGCACACCCCATTACGCCCGGTGGCAAGAGGCCGCCAAGGCGTGCGTAATCGATGGCAGCCACAAGAACACGTTCGCCCGACCGATCAAGACTCGGCAGCACCACCGCGCCGCGGCTAAGGCCGTCGTAGCCGCGAAAGCTGACTTTCACCGGCGGAGCGCGACGGGATCCTCGAACAGATCGCAGGTATTGGTGGCCTTCCACTGATCGGCCGCTCTGTGTGCGGCGCCGATCCAGCGGACCTGGTCGCGAACCTCGGCCGGCGGACGCGCTCCGTCGGTGAGGTGCCCGGTCGGGATCTCTTCGGGGTCAATCGGTTCCCATAGGAACGGATGCAGCAGGCGGATGCCGAACAAGATCAGGTTGTGCGTTCCCGGCAGTGCCGCTGACGGCACGATCAGGGCGGTCGTTCCTTCGGCCCGGACGTCATCGGACAACTTCTGCGTAGGGGCGTAATCCTCGCCGATGAGCTCGTCCGGCGTGAGCCCGAAGGTGTGGCAGTTCTCGAAGTCGACCCGTGTCACCTCATCGACGTCGACAACCGCCGTCCACAGGTTCATCAGGACGTGGTCTGGATCCCCGCCCGGGCCGACGTGATGGCGAAGCATCTCGGCGGCGGGGCCAAGTGGATGAAGACTGAGGTACTGCACGATGTCGCTGTCGGCGCGGTGGAACCGGCCCGATGTCGGACTGGCTGACGCCCGCCATGGCGTGTCATACGCGGCGTGGCGGAATACCGTCAGCCTCATGCAGTCATGCCACGAGTCGCGATCGCCGCACTCATGACCTCCGGGTAGCGAAGCGGGTCATTGAGCAAGTCGATCGGACGCTTCTTGAGTACGGGATGCTTCCGTTCAAACCAGGAGGCGACGCCGGGACCCGTGAATGAGTGGCGCAGCTGGTTCACGACGTTGGCAACCGCGCGAATACGCGCGGCATCGTCCGCCGCCGGTTCGGGGCCGTCATCGCCGAGCCAGCGCTGGAGCTGGCGTACGGAGACTCCCAGCAGGTCCGCGAGCGTCTTCTGCGGGGCGGCAAGGACTTCGGCGGTCCGCGCAAGGACGTCGCGGATCGGCGCGCCGTCGTTGTACGGCTGGTTTTCGACGATGTCTCGCAGTGCCTGGCGGAATTGCTCGAGCGCGATCCGGACGTCGCGACGCCGGGCAGCCTCATTGTCGTGACGAAGCGCCTTGTCGGCGCGGAACGCCGCCGCCCACAGCGTCGTCGTGAGATACGGATCGGCCTCCAGCCGCAATGGCGTGGCAGCGTCGAGCTCCGACTCGAAGCTGTCGATGAGTCGTGCCACCTCATCGGGAACCGTCTTGGCCCGCTGCAAGAGTTTGGTCGCTTCGTTCACCCCGACGAGGAGATCCCGGAGCTTGGGGGCTGTCGTGAGCATGTCACTATCATACGACAAATCTACGCCAGACGCTCTAACGTCGTCGTAGCCGCGTAAACCCCAGCGCGCCAAGGGCTCCGACCGCTGCGGCGGTCAGCGCCCCGCGCGCACCGAGCCCCTCCCGGTCCCGAACGCGCACCGTGATCTGCGCCGGCGCGGGCGGCTCGACCGGTGCGGGCGCGAGGTTATCGGCGGACGTCGCCGCCCACGCTGTCGCGAACAGGATCAGCCGCGCGGTGATGTAAGCGAACACCATGAGGCCAAGCACCGGACCGAACGTCGCGCCGGCCGGGCCGTGCATCACCGACTGCAGGTAGATCGAGCCGAGCTGCTTGAAGATCTCGAAACCGACCGCGGCGATCAACCCGGCCCGAACAGAACTGCGGAGACTGACCGATTCGCGCGGCAGCCGCGCGATGATCCAGGTGAACAGCAGCCAGGAGATCACAACCGAGACCAATAGCGAGGCCACTCGCAGGGCTATGCCGACGCCCGGGACATCTTGCAGCCCAAGCCATTCCAGTACGCGTTTCATCAAGTCCGAATTGCCCAGCGCGGTCAGCGCGATTGTGATGACGATCGCGGCGAACAGCCCCACGATGGCAGTGAGATCGGACAGCTTCGTACGAACGAAACCCGGCGGCTCGTGGCGCATCAAGCCCCACATCTGACTCAGCGCCTCGCGCAAGTTCGCCATCCAGCCCAACCCCGCCCATGCGGCGGTGGCCAGGCCGATGATGCCAACCGAGGTGCGCGACTCGATTGCAGAGTCCATCAGGTCGACCAGTTGCTCACCGAAATCGCCGGACACCTTCAATTTGATCTGCGCCGTGATGTCGGCGAGCAGTTCGGGATTACGGGCCAACACGAAACCGGCTGCGGCGAAACCGACCATCAACAACGGGAACAACGCGAACACGGTGAAGTAGGTGATGCCCGCCGCGTAGAAGTCGCCCTTGCTGTCCTGGTAGCGCTCCTGCGCCCGCATCACATGGTCGAACCAGCCGTACCGCGATCGCAGGCGGTCGAGAATCCCCGGTTTGGCCGGCTCCGTCACCCCAGCCTCCCAGAGTGTTACGCGCGTGGCGCTAAGAACCCTAGCCGGTCATATACCCGCTTGAGCGTCTTCGCAGACACATCCCTGGCGCGCTCCGCGCCGGCCGCGAGCACCGCTTCGAGCTCAGCAGGATCGTCGAGCAGCTCGTCGACGCGCGCCTTGATCGGCGTGACGAACTCGACGACGGCCTCGGCGGTGTCGGCCTTCAGATCGCCGTAGCCGCGACCGGCGTAGCCCTCGACGAGCTTGTCGACGTCGGTACCGGTGATCGCGGACTGGATGGTGAGCAGGTTCGACACACCGGGCTTGGCGTCCGGGTCGAAGCGGATCTCCCGCTCGCTGTCGGTGACCGCCGAGCGGATCTTCTTGGCCGATGCCTTCGGATCGTCGAGCAGGCTGATCAGCCCGGCCTCGGTGGCCGCCGACTTGCTCATCTTCGAAGTCGGATCCTGCAGGTCGTAGATCTTGGCCGTCGCCTTCTGGATCATCACGTCGGGCACGACGAACGTGTCGGGGAACCTCGAGTTGAACCGCTGCGCGACGTCGCGGGCCAGCTCGAGGTGCTGACGCTGGTCCTCCCCGACGGGCACCAGATCGGTGTCGTAGAGCAGCACGTCTGCGGCCTGCAACACCGGGTACGTGAACAGACCGACGGTGGTGGAGTCGGTGCCCTGCTTCTGCGACTTGTCCTTGAACTGCGTCATCCGCGACGCCTGACCGAAACCCGTGAAACAGCCCAGCACCCAAGCGAGTTCGGCGTGCGCGGCGACATGGCTCTGCACGAAGATCGTGCTGCGCGACGGGTCGATGCCCAGCGCCAGATATTGCGCGGTGGTCATAAGTGTGCGACGGCGCAGCTGCTCGGGATCCTGCGGGAGGGTGATCGCATGCAGGTCGACGACGCAGAAATAGGCGTCGTAGTCGTCCTGCAGCCCCACCCACTGCTTGACCGCACCCAACGCATTGCCGAGGTGCAGGGAATCAGACGTGGGCTGGACGCCGGAAAAGACGACGCGGCGGGAAGTGCTCATGATGCGTCAATCATTTCATGGCCCCGCAGCGATTTTGGCGCGGCCAGGCGCGCTGGGCGCTATGCGCACACAGGTCAGCCAATAATCCCGCGGGTGTTGTTCTGTTCTTTGGCTTGCTCCAATGCCCTGCGCGCGAACACCCAGCGCTCGGTGATCGCCATTTGGCCGCGGTGCCTGCCCAGGAAGGTGATGAACCACGAGATCACGGCGACCAGCCGGTTGCGCCCGCCGACGAGGTAGTAGAGGTGCAGCCCGAGCCACGCGAGCCAGGCAAGGAATCCGCCGAACTCCAGCTTGCCGACCTGGCACACCGCGCTGAAGCGCGAGACCGTCGCCATGCTGCCCTTGTCGAGGTACTTGAACGGCTTTCGAGCCGTCGGGTCGTCGCCTTTGAGGCCGGCCTTGATCTGCTTGGTGGCGTACACAGCGCCCTGGATCGCGCCTTGAGCCTGCCCCGGCACGCCCGGCACGTTCATCAGGTCTCCGATGACGAACACGTGGGGATGGCCCTTCACGGTGAGGTCGGGCTCGACGATCACGCGGCCGGAGCGGTCAGTCTCCGTCCCGTCCGATTGCTCGGCGATTTGCCGGCCAAGCGGGCTTGCCTGCACACCGGCCGACCAGACCTTGCATGCGCAGTCGATGCGATGTTCGGTGCCGTCCTTCTCCTTGACCGTCAGCCCCATGTAGTCGACGTCGGTCACCATCGTGTTGAGCCGAACCTCGACACCCATCTTCTCGAGCCGACGCTGCGCCTTCAGGCCGAGCTTGGGTCCCATCGGCGGCAACACCGCGGGTGCGGCCTCGATCAGGATCACCCGGGCGTCACTCGGCTGGATTGTCCGGAATGCCCCGGCCAGGGTCCGGTGGGCGAGCTCGGAGATCTGCCCGACGACCTCGACGCCCGTAGGGCCGGCGCCGACCACAACGAAGGTCAGCCGCCGCTGCCGTTCGGCCTGCGACGTCGTCACCTCGGCCGCCTCGAACGCGCCGAGGATCCGACCCCGCAACTCGAGGGCGTCGTCGACGGTCTTCATGCCGGGCGCAAAGGCCTCAAAGTGGTCGTTGCCGAAGTAGGACTGCTGCGCGCCCGCGGCGACGATGAGACTGTCGAACGGGGTCACCCGCTCCCAGTCGAG
>JBKOYU010000900.1:0-2424 GCA_046725575.1 Actinomycetota bacterium
GAGCGGACCTGCGGTGGGCTGGCGTCGGCGCTGGCCGGGGTGACGCGCGGACAGGCGATGCTCGAAGACGTCGAGCGACGCGGTCTGTTCCTTCAGCGCATGGATGATGACCCTGGCTGGTATCGGTACCACCAAATGTTCGCCGAGTTCCTGCGTGGTCGACTGAAGCATGACCGGCCCGACCACCTCGAACAACTCCACCGCATCGCGTCGGCATGGTTCGCCGATCACGGCTACCTCAACGAGGCCGTCGACCATGCTCTGGCCTACGACCCGATCCGCGCGGTCGACCTTGTCGAGCAGGACGAGACAAACCTGCTCGAGCAGTCGGCGATGACGACCCTGCTCGGGATCGTCAAGAAGTTGCCGCCGCCGATAGTGGCTTCGCGGGCACGGCTACAACTGACCATCGCGTGGGCGAACCTCCTGCTGCAACGACAGGGCCCGATGCAAGCTGCGGTGAAAAGGTTTCAAACCAGCATGACTAATACAGACCTCGAGGAGGCGACACGCGCGGATTTGAAGACCGAAGCCGACGTGCTGCAAGCGGTCGCGGAAACATTCGCCGACCGCACCGAGAACGTGGAAGGTCTAGTCGCAGAAGCGATGTCGAGGCCGGACACCCTGCACCCGCGGGTGCCCGGGGTGGCCGGAAATATCGCGGCGTTCGCGGCGATCTACCGATTCGACTTCGACACCGCACACCGACTGCTTGATTGGGCCTCGCCCTACCACGAGATGATGGGTCCGTTCGCCACCGTCTACGCCCGCTGTTACGGCGGCATCGCCGACAGGTATCGCCTCGACATCCCCGCCGCCCTGCAGAACTTCCGAGAAGCGGTCGAGATCGGTAGCGGCGTTGGGCCGCACTCGCACGCCGCCCGGCTCGCCGGTGCGCTTCTTGGCCAACTTCTCTACGAGACCGGCGACTTGGCCGAGGCCACGCGCCTGCTGGATGAGAGCTATCAGTTCGGATCCGAAGGCGGCGGCGTGGACTATCTCGCCGCGAGATTTGTGATCGGCGCCCGAATCAGAGCACTACACGAGGATCAGTCTGCGGCGATCGAGCGCCTTGACGCCGGCATGGACGCCGCACAACGGTTGCGGTTGCCGCGGCTCGCGGCCACTATCAACAACGAACGCATCCGTCTCGGGATCCCGATCCCTCCGGCGGCTGCCGCCCGCTTGCGCTCGACCCGCACCGTTCCGCACAACGATGGAATAGCCACGCTCACAGCAGAACTCGACGAGGATTCCGCTGTGCGCCTGCTGGCGGCCAGCGCCTCGCCCGACGATCAGGGGCAGGCATGTAGACGCGCGGCGGATCTTGCCAAGGGAATCGACGGCCAGCGCAGACCCCTGGCGGCCCTGCAGGCCGAGCTGCTCCTGATCGAAACTCTCACTGCCACGGGCCGAGTCGCGGAAGCTCGCGCGGGTGTTTTGCACGTCTCGGCACGATGCGCCGAAGTGGGGCTACCGCGCCTGCTGGTTGACGCCGGGCTCAGCTAGTGCCGCGAGGCCGACTGGCCCTTTGCAGGGCGCTGCGTTAGTAGGCGCGGGGCAGCTTCAGCGCTTGGGTGGAGACATAGTTCAGGACCATCTCCTGCGAGAACGGCGCGTTGCGCAGCAGACGCGCCTCCCGCCACAGCCGCTCCACGTGGTATTCCTTCGCGTAGGCGTAGCCACCGTGTGTGGACATCGCCCGGTCGCAGGCATCGAAACCGGCCTCCGCGCCGAGGTACTTCGCGGCGGCGGCCTGAAGGCCACAGTTCTGGTGATGGTCGTAGAGCTCTGCCGCATGCATCGCCATGAGCCGAGCCGACTCCAGGCGTATCCACGAGTCCGCTAGCGGGTGGGCGACCGCCTGGTTCTGGCCGATGGGCCGGTCAAAGACCACACGGTCGTTGGCATACTTCGTCGCCAGCTCCAGTGCGGCCTGACCGATGCCGACGCCCTCTAAGCCGACGACGATGCGCTCGGAGTTCAATCCGTCGATGAGGTATCTGAAGCCTCGTCCCACCTCGCCCACGACTTCGTCGTCACAGACCTCGAGGTCCTCGATGAACAGCTCGTTGGAGTCGATCGCCGAGCGGCCCAGCTTCTCGATCTCCCGGACCGTGATCCGCTCGCGGTTCAGGTCGGTGAAGAAGAGCGTCATCCCGTCCAGCGGCCTCTGCTCGTTGCGGGCAGACGTGCGGGCCAGCAACAGGATCTTGTGGGCGTTCTGTGCGTTGCTGATCCACACTTTCTGGCCGGTGATCACCCAGCCACCGTCGACCTTCTCGGCCTTGGTCCTGATGCGCGAGGTGTCCACGCCGGCGGTGGGCTCGGTGACGCCGAACGCCATGAGGATCTCGCCCCGGGCGAGCTTGGGCAGGAACTCCTGCTTCATCTCCTCTGAGCCGTACCGGATGATCGGGGCGG
>JBKOYU010000917.1:0-3245 GCA_046725575.1 Actinomycetota bacterium
ACCTAAAGGTGGGCTTTGGCGCACTGATTCACCATCATTCGGCGTTCAAACGAATTGCGGTCGTATCCGACAAGGAGTGGGTCGCTCATGCGTTGCACGCCTTCGCCTGGATGGTTCCTGGTGAGCTTTCACTGTTCGGCCTCGACGAGCTCGAGCGGGCCAAGGAATGGGCCGCCGGTTGATCTTGGAGATTCGCATGGCATTTGTTGTTGATCGCATCGACCACGTCGTGCTCAACTGCCGTGACGTCGACTCCACCACCGACTGGTATGTGCGGGTGCTCGGCATGCGACGTGAAGTCTTCGGCGACAACCGGATTGCACTGGCCTTCGGCAACCAAAAGATCAACGTGCGTCCCAGCGGCGCGCCGAACTGGGAGACCGGTGCCGTCGATGCCCCCGGCTCGCTCGACCTGTGCTTCATCGCCGACCTCAGCCCCGACGACATCGGCGCCCACCTGCGGGCCTGTGGCGTGCAGATTACCGCAGGCCCGGTCCCCAAGACCGGCGCGCTCGGCCCGATGATCTCGCACTACTGCCGCGACCCCGACGGCAATCTGATCGAGGTCGCCAGCTACTCGGCCGTCGGCGTTCGTCCGGAGTGGCGGTAGCGGCGGAGGCACACGACCCGCGAGCGCGTCGTGCTATGGCGCAGGCGGGTCGGCCACTCGGGACAGCAAGTCAGCGAGATCGCGTCGCTCGTTGGCGGTGAGTCCGATGAAGATGTCCTGTGCTGCGGCCTCTGCGAGTTTACGGGCGGCCGTAAGAGTCGTGCGTCCCGCACTGGTCAGGCTGAGGTGATACAGGCGTCGATCGTGGGGTGACTGGACACGGCGAACGAGTCCGCGACGATCCAGTTCGTCGACGGTGCGCACCATGCCTGCCTTGTCGCTACCCAGATCGGTGAGCAACTGCTTCTGTGTCGATGTGCCGTCTCGAGCGAGTAGCAGCATGACGCCGAAGTGTCGCCCACTCATGTCAAGCGGTGCGAGCGCGGCCGCCAGGATCGTCGCGGCTCGGCGCTGTGCCTGTCGCAAGAGCAGTCCCAACCGAAGTTCAACCTTCATATCGCCGCTGGGCATGCCGGTATCCTATGCTAGATTCATATGAATCCGATTCATTAGAATCTATTCTGGAGAGTCCAATGACCGTCCCCACTGCAGCGAGTCGCGAAACCTTCCGCCGTGCGATTCCATTCGTGCGACTTGCGGCGGTGGTCTCCAGCGGAGTGCTCGCCGGCGCATTCGCCTACGGATGGTTGGTCGTGTTTCCCACCTTCTACGATGTGCCGACCGACATTCAGCTGCGATTCCGGGTCCCGCTCATGGCCCGCAACGCTCCGCTCATGCCCCCTCTCATTGCTGCTGTGCTACTGAGCTGTCTGGTGTTGGCGGTCATTGCTCGCGGACGACAGAGGCTGGTCGCCGGACTCGCCGGCGCCTCGGCGCTCGCATCCCTGCTCATCACTCTCTTCGGCAGCGTTCCGATCAGCAAGCAGATCAAGACCTGGAACCCCCAGGCCATTCCGCCCGAGGGCGCGACCCTGCTTGATCAATGGAATATCTACAACGACCTCCGCTCCGTCACCGCGATAGCACCTTTTCTCCTCGTATCGACCGTCTTGCTCCCGGCAATCACTCAGCCGAACTCAACTCAAGGGGAATGACTGCGCGATCGCGGTGCGGGCATGCTGCGGCCTTCTGGCGGCGATAGCCTTCATTTTCATGACCGCCAGTCGATTCAGTACCGATGTCTACGCGCAGCGCCTCCGTGCGGCCGCGGCTGCCGCAGCCGATGCGGGTCTGGCCGGCCTGGTCATCACGCCGGGTTACGACCTGCGCTACCTCGTCGGCTCGCGGGCCCAGACGTTCGAACGGCTGACCGCGCTGGTGTTGCCCGCCAGTGGGGAGCCGACCATCGTGGTGCCGCGGCTGGAACTGGCCTCGCTGAAGGAATCCGCGGTGACCGAACTCGGTCTGGCCGTGCGCGACTGGGTCGACGGCGACGACCCGTACCGGCTGGTGGCCGATGCGCTCGGCGGTGCGCCCGTCGCGACCGCGGTCACCGATTCCATGCCCGCGCTGCACCTTCTGCCGCTGGCCGACGTGCTTGGTGTAGTCCCGGTTCTGGCCACCGACGTGCTGCGGCGGCTGCGGATGATCAAGGACGCCGCCGAGGTCGACGCCCTCCGTAAGGCCGGTGCCGCGATCGACCGCGTGCACGCCCGCGTGCCGGAGTTCCTGGTGCCCGGCCGAACCGAGGCCGACGTCGCCGCCGATATCGCCGAAGCGATTGTCGCAGAAGGACATTCGGCGGCGGCATTCATCATTGTCGGCTCAGGCCCACACGGCGCCGACCCGCACCACGAGTGCTCGGACCGCGAACTGCGCGCCGGCGACATCGTGGTGGTCGACATCGGTGGCCCGTACGAACCGGGCTACAACTCCGACTCGACCCGCACCTACAGCATCGGCGAGCCCGATCCCGAGGTGGCCCGCCGCTACGCGGTGCTGCAGCGCGCCCAGCAGGCCGCCGTCGAGGCGGTGCGCCCGGGGGTGACCGCCGAACAGGTGGACGCCGTCGCGCGTGACGTGCTCGCAGCCGAAGGCTTGGCCGATGCCTTCGTCCACCGCACCGGCCACGGCATCGGGCTGTCCGTCCACGAAGAGCCCTACATCGTTGCGGGCAACGCCCTGCCACTCGAGGAGGGCATGGCGTTTTCCGTCGAGCCGGGCATCTACTTTCCGGGCCAGTGGGGTGCGCGCATCGAGGACATCGTGGTCGTCACCGCCGACGGTGCGTTGTCGGTGAACAACCGGCCGCATGAGCTGGTCGTAGTGCCCGCAGGGCCCGGCGCGACGGGCTAATCCTCGGCGCGGTCAAGCAGGTCCGACGAGCCCAGGACACGCTCGATGCGGACCTCGATCACCACGCGCTTGGGGTTGACCCGTGGCGTTCGGTACCGCTGGGCGTAGCGCAGTTCGGCATCCCGCACCGCCTCGGTTTCCGTGTTGACGCCTGCCTTGCCCTCCAGCGACAGCCACCGGGCGCCGTCGACCTGGCTGAGCACCGCGACACCGCGTTCCTGTGCGTTCACAGCCTTCTGCGAGCCGCCCGTCGTGATGACCCTGGCTATGTGTGTCTTCGGGTCGAAGGTGAAACCGACCGCCACCACATGCGGCGAATTGTCCGAGCGCAGCGTCGTCAACATGGCCAAATGTCGTTCAGTGAGAAACGCGAGCGCGT
>JBKOYU010000899.1:0-4046 GCA_046725575.1 Actinomycetota bacterium
TGATCGCCCTGGCCGACGTGGCAAGGGAGACCTCCCCCGACGCTGCCGCGGCGCTGCACGAGCTGGGCGTCGAGGTGGTGATGCTGAGCGGAGACAACGAGGCCACCGCCAAACGGATCGCCGCGCAACTGGGAATCGATACGGTGATCGCCGAGGTGTTGCCGGGCGACAAGGCTTCCGAGATCTCCGCATTACAGCGCGCGGGCAAGAAGGTCGCGATGGTCGGTGACGGCGTCAACGATGCCCCCGCCTTGGCGCAGGCCGACCTGGGCATCGCCATCGGCGCGGGTACGGATGTCGCGATCGAAACCGCCGATCTGGTGCTGATGCGTTCGGATCCACTCGACGTGCCCATCGCCCTGCGTATCGGCCGGGGCACGCTAAGGAAGATGCGGCAAAACCTCGCCTGGGCCGTCGGTTACAACGTCATCGCGTTGCCGATAGCCGCCGGCGTCTTCGAGCCGGCCTTCGGTCTGGTGCTGCGGCCGGAGATCGCCGCCCTGTCGATGTCGGGTTCCAGCTTGATCGTGGCGGTCAACGCGTTGATGCTCAAACGGCTCAAGCTTCCTCGCCCGGGATCGCCGGCATCGGCTGCGGCAACCGCACCCGAATCAACGCCAACGTCGGCTTAGCGCCTCAGTCCAAGCCCATCAATCCAGGAGGCAAGCGATGTGCACCGAACCTCACCATCATGCCGGCGCTGCGGCCTCTTGGGGGATACGATCCGAGCCCACTGAGGCACCCCTCGATCCGATAACGCTGTCCCCGGTCGATGCGGTTACGCTGACGACGCTGGTCGACAACAGCACGGATCTCCTGCTGCCCGACCAGGGGCCGGTCCGCCGGCAGGGCCTGCTCGCGGCCGCCGCAGCGCCACGGCTGGCGACCAATGTGCTCGACACCGGCGAAACCTACGACATTCCCCTGGCTGAGCATGGGTTCTCGATGCTGGTCACTGTCACTCGCGCCGGCCACGACCACCGGCTGCTATTCGATGCGGGCATGACTCCCGACGGTCTGAGAGACAACATGCGTCGACTCGGGTTGTCTCCGTTCGATATTGAGATCGTCGTGCTCAGCCACGGACATTCCGACCACGTGACCGGCCTGGACGGGTTCATCCGGTCCGTGGGCCCATCGAATCTGCCGCTGGTCGTGCACCCAGGCGCGTTTACCAAGCGCCGCATCGCGATTCCGGGTCTGTTGGAACTCGAACTCCCGTCACCCAGCCGAAACGCGCTGCAGGAAGCGGGGCTCGAAGTAATCGAACGTCGCCAGCCGTCTTTGTTGTTCGACAACTCGGTGCTCATTACCGGCGAGGTGGACCGGACCACCGACTTTGAACATGGCATGCCGTTCCACGAGGCGCTGACTGACGGGGCATGGGGGCCGGACCCGCTGATCCTCGACGATCAGGCGCTCATCATTCACGTCGCCGGTCACGGCCTGGTGGTGCTGACGGGATGCGGTCACGCTGGGATCGTCAACATCGTCCGCTACGCGCGACGGCTCACCGGCATCGACACCGTCGCCGCCGTCGTTGGGGGATTTCACCTCGGCGGCCCCGCCTTCGAACCAATCATCACACCCACCGTCGATGCGTTGGCCGAGATAGGCGCCGAGGCGATCATCCCGGCTCACTGCACCGGATGGCGTGCCGCCCAGGCGTTCGCTCAGGCGATGCCCGATGCCTACATTCCCAATAGCGTCGGTTCGCGCGTCGAACTGAGTAACCCAGCGCCCGCCTGACATCGCCACGCCTACGTCGAGGGAGGTCGAGAATGGCCACGGCACAACGCGTGACGTTCGAGCTAGCGCTCAAACACCTTCGCAAGCGCAATTTCGCTGTGCTCTCGACGAGTGACGACCGGGCCGTGCCGCACTCGGCCGGAGTGAATTACGGCGTGTCGCCACCGGGTCGTGATCTTGTGATCTACGTGATGACACGGAGACATCTACTGAAGGCGCGGAATATCGCGCAGAATCCGAATGTCTCGCTGGTGGTGCCTTTGACGAGGAGGCTCTTGTGGTTTCTCCCACCGCCGACCATCCAGCTGCACGGGCAGGCCGAGATCGTGGACTGGACTGACGAAGAGGGAACGGACGTCTTCAAGCGTTTCTGGATGGGTCGTCGAATCCTGGAGGGTTACCACAGGTCCCAGCGTCGCGGCGAAACGAGGATGTGCTTCCTGAAAATCACTCCAGATCCTGTGATCAACACATATATGGTCGGCTCCAACATCTGGCAAGTCAGGAAACGCATGGAATCGGGGGCAGCCAAGGTGGTCAACCCGCGCGAATATCGTTGATAGGGCCCGCGATCGCTAGGGACCTGTGACTTGTGGTGCCGGGACCGTCGAAACGGATGGCGACTGGAGTGACAGTCAATGATGGATCGAACAGGCACGACGGACACCGCAGTGGCGTTCGCCGATCTGGCGGGTTTCACCGCACTCACCGAGGCGCACGGAGACGCCACCGCCGCCGATATCGCCGAGCGGCTGGTCGCGGTGGCGGAATCGGTGCTCGGTGCCGAAGACCGGTTGGTCAAGACCCTTGGTGATGCTGTGCTGCTCACGTCGCCCGATGCGCTGTCGGGAATCACGTTGGTGCAGCGCTTGTTCGAGGCTTGCGAGGCCGACGCGCGATTCCCTGACGTTCGCGCGGGGCTGCACTATGGCGCGGTCATCCAGCGCGTCGGCGATGTTTTCGGCTCGACGGTGAACATCGCGGCGCGGATCGCCGCTCGGGCCGGCGGTGGAGAGATCCTCTTGACTCGACCGGTGGCGGATGCGGCCGTCGCAGCCGAAATCCGGACACGAAGGCTTGGGTTGATTCCGTTGCGCAACCTCACCGAGCCGGTCGAGTTGTTCGAGTTGGTGCGGCCCGCGGCACCGGACCGTGCCGTGGATCCGGTGTGTCGCATGATGGTCCACCCCGCCACCGCTGCTGGGCGGCTCGGCTACCGGGGCGTGGACTATCTGTTCTGCTCACTCGACTGCGCGGCCAAATTCGCAGCTCATCCGGACCGGTTTGGCGCTTCAGCGCCTCGGGAGTAGACACGTGGGCGGCAGCAGCGAGCGGAGATTGTGAATGGGTGCGAAGAGTTGGGCCGCCGCGGGTATCGCGGTCGTCGTGGCGCTGATCGTGGTGATCGTCATCGTGACAAAATGGGACCGTCGTGAGTCCGAGTCCGGTCCGGTGAGGACGGAGAACTCACCCGCGACGACCGCCGTCGGAGCGGACGACCTTCCACCGTGGCCCCTGCCATCGGACGCAACCGCCGCGGCGGGCAAGGCGGGGCTGCCGATGCTGAGCAGCGAAGGCATGGCGGAGCACATTCACGTGCACCTCGATGTGTTGGTGGACGGCCAAGCGGTTCCGGTTCCCGCGAACATTGGCATCGACACAGCGCGCCGCGCAATCAGTCCGTTGCACACCCATGATGACAGCGGCGCCATCCACGTCGAATCGCCGGTGAAGCGCGAGTTCAGCCTCGGCGAGTTCTTCACCGAATGGGGAGTCAGCCTTTCATCGGACAACATAGGCGGCCTGCGCGCGACCGACGGGAAGACTGTGCGCGCCTATGTCAACGGCCAGCCGCGCGCCGGTAACCCCGCAGCGATCATATTCGCCCAACACGACGAGATTGCGGTCGTCTACGGCCCGCCGCAGCCGGGCGAGAAGGTCCCGGCCACGTACGATTTCCCGGCCGGAGATTGACGCGCCGTCACACCGAACGACCGGCGCGCACAATCACTAGCGCCGCGGCAATCGACAGGCCTGCAAGCCAGGCCAATCCGGCGAGTAGTGGCCCGACTTGGTCGAACTGCGCGGTGAGGCCGGTGTCGAAGAGCACCTTGGTCCAGCCATAGCCCGGTAGCGTCTCGGCCCATTGCTGGGGTACGGGACGAAGCATCGGGCTCTGCGCGATGCCCAGATCGAGGAAAGGCACCAGGACCGCAATGAACACCCCGGCCACTCGGCCGAACAACGGACCGATGATGACACCGACCAACGCGTAGGTCATGCCCAGCAATAGGTTG
>JBKOYU010000464.1:0-10624 GCA_046725575.1 Actinomycetota bacterium
CGCCATCAGCGCGGGCACCAACACCAGCCGCACCACGGTCGCGTCGACCGCGATCGCGACCGCACACGCGACACCCAGCTGGGCGACCAACGGCATGCCCGCGAACGCGAACCCGATGAACACGGCGATCATGATCAGCGCGGCGCTGGTGATCGTGCGGGCGCTGGTGCTCACCCCGTATGCAACGGCGTCGCGGGTGTTCTTGGTCTGCAGGAACCGCTCCCGGATGCGGGTCAGCAGGAAGATCTCATAGTCCATCGACAGGCCGAACGTCATCGCCAGCACCAGCGGGGGAATGGTGCTGTCCAGCGACGAGATCTGCTTGAAGCCCAGCTCTTCGAGCCAGCCCCACTGGAACACGACGACCAGGCTGCCGTAGGCGGCGGCCACCGACAGCACCGTCATCAAGACGCCCTTGAACGCCAGGAACACCGACCGGATCGAGATCAGCAGCATCACGAACGCGATCAGCGCGACGAATCCGAACACCAGGGGCTGCGTCGCCGACACCCGACCGTCGAAGTCCTTGATCAGCGCCGTCGGCCCACCCACGTCGATGCGGGCGTTGACGCCGGGAGTCTGCGGCAGCTGTTCGCGCATCCAGTCGACGGTGTCGCGGGCGCCCATGTCCTCGGGGTCCACCGAGAGCACGGCCGACAGCAGTGCCCGCCGGTAGTCGTCGCCGAACAGCGGCGGCGACACCGTCACCACGTTGGGTCCCTGCGCCATCTTCTGGCGCACCGCGTCGAGCGCCGGCTCCTTGGTCGGTGCCGAGGCGGCGTTGCCGTCGGGGAAGGTCACCAGCACGCGCACCGGCCCGAGCGCCCCAGGGCCCAACGCCTCGGCCGCCGCGTTAACGCCGCCGCGGATCTCGTGAGTGGGGTCGAACTGGCGTTGCATGCTGTTGCCCAGCACCATCGAGAACGCGGGGGCGGCCAGCGTCAACAGGAACGCCGACGCCATCAGCGCCGACAGCCACGGCCGTCGCATCACCCAACCGGTCCACCGGCTCCAGAACCGCGACTGGGTGGTCTCGGCGCGGCGCGAAAAGTGCAGGTACGACGACCGCTTGGCCGCCGCCCGGCCGAACGTCGCCAGCACTGCCGGCGTCAGCGTCGTCGACGTCAACACCGCCACCGCGACAGCGAGGATCGCCCCGGTCGCCATCGACCGAAGGACCGGGGTGTTGATCAGGTAGATGCCGGTGACCGAGGCGATCACGGTCAGGCCGGACAGCACCACCGCCAGACCAGAGGTCGCCATCGCCGCGTCCGCCGCCTGCTGGGGGTCGCGGCCTGCGCGCAGTTCCTCGCGGAACCGCATAAGAATAAATAGTGAATAGTCGATGGCCAATGCGATCCCAAACATCGACACCGTCGACGTGACGAACACCGACATCGTGGTGTACATCGACAGCAGATAGACCAGCCCCATGGTCACCGCGACCGTGCAGATGCCCAGCACCAGCGGCATCGCGGCCGCCGCCAGCGAGCCGAACACCGCGAGCAAAACAAGCAGGACGACCGGAAGGTTCCACTGCTCGGCCTGCGCGATGTCGTGCTTGGTGGCCAAGGTCGCGGCCGCTCCCAGCGCGCCCTGACCGATGACGTAAAGCCTGACCTTGCCGTTCTCGACCTCGCCGGGCTGATCGCCGTTGATGCCGACCTTCTGCCGCAGCTGTTTGGCGACGTCGACGACGCCGGTGTTGTTGAAGTCCGGCTGCAGGGAGACGACGTACGGGCGGTCCGGCTGGGGTGGTGGCTGTCGCGGATTCGGCACCACCTTGACGCTTGGTACCTCGGCGGCGATGCGCTCGAGCTGGGCGACCGCTGCGGTCATGTCTTCGAAGGATGCGTCCGCGCGCGGGGCCGCGACCAGCGCCAGCGGGGATGCACCCTGGTCGGGGAAGTGCTGTTCGAGCTCGCGCTGCACGCGCAGCGACTGGGAACCCTCGACTTCGAAGCCGCCGCCCGTGAGGTTGCCGGACTGGTTCATCGCCAGATAGATCGAGGGAACCAAGAGAAGCAGCCAAGCCGCGAACACCGCCCAGCGATATCTGCGCAGGTTGCTGCTCAAGCGCATCATGAACTGCTGGATAGCGAACTCCCCGCTTTCTGCCCGGCGTTGCGAAGCTGAGCGTACAGCAGCGTCGGGTAGGGTGATGCGCCCTGAGCAACGCCTTAAGCAGCTCTAACACCCCTCTCGTGATTCCGCCGCTAAGTGTTACCTGATGCTGCGGACTCCCGTTGTTCACCTGCAAGTTCATTCGCTGGATTGGCAGTCGCCGTGGCGTAGATGGCAATATGTGCCGAGGACTCCCAGGGTCGGGGAACCCAAACAGTTCGTTCGCAAGGCGTTTGCGGAAGCGTCAAAGGCGTTCGCAAACCGTAAGGAGTTGTCCATGCTTTCGACCACCAAGGCGCTGCGTCGCAGTCTGTATGCGGTGTTCGCTGCGTCGGCTGCGGGTGGCGCCGCGGTGGCAGCGCTGGCGGTCCCGTCAGCAACCGCCGCGACGGATCCCTGCGCGGCCAGTGAGCTCGCGAGGACGATCGGTTCGGTGGCCACGTCGACGGGCAACTACCTGGACACGCACCCCCAAGCCAACCAGGCGCTGACGACCATCTCCCAGCAGCAGGCCGGGCCGCAGTCGCTGGGAGCGGTCAAGAGCTACTTCGACGCCAACCCACAGGTCGCCAAGGACATGCAGCAGCTGCAGCAGCCCCTGGTCAACCTGTCCACCCGCTGCAAGCTGCCGATTGGCTTGCCCCAGCTGATGGGCCTGATGCAGGCCGCGCGGCAACAGGATGGCGCGCTGCCCGGGGATTTGCCAGGAGCACTGCAGACCGCGCAGACCGTCGGCGTTCCCGGCGCGGCGCTGCCCGCCTCGCCGTCACCCGCGGCGGCCGCCACGCAGGGCACCGGACCACTTCCCGGGCCCGCGGCGGCCACCACTCGCTAGCACGGGGCGACGCGCAGAGCGTCGCAGGTGAGGCCGCTGAGCTGCGGTTTCAGACTTTCTCACGATTGGTTGACCGCAAGGCAAGAAAGTCAGGACCCTTTCTGCTTAGCTGTTGAATTGTCGGAACCGCTAATGGTTACGGCCTCTCCACTTCATATGAAGGAGCCTGTCCATGTTGCTCTCGGCCCGTACCGCGCGGCGTGCGGTAGCTGGCGCGGTCGGAACTAGCGCGATCGCCGGTGCGATGTTGTTTGGTGCCCTGCCCTCTGCGATGGCCGACGACCCGGCGCTGAATCCCCCGAACTGCACCGCGGCGGATCTGGCCGGTGTGGCATCCGGTGTGTCGGCGTCGACGTCTGCGTACCTCTTCACGCACCCCGACGTGAACTGGTTCTTCACCAGCCTCGAGGGCCAGCCGCGCGACGCGATCCGAGACGATGTCCGGACATACCTGGACGCGAATCCTCAGGTCAAGGCTGACCTCACCGGGATCCGCCAGCCGTTGGTCGACCTGAAGAACCGCTGCGGCTCAGCACCGGCACCTTCCATTCCGTAATCCGCGTGCGGGTCGGTGAACCGCCCGCGCACGAGAGCGCGAGCCGCACGGTGCTGATGGTCGACGACGACCCCGACGTCAGAACCTCCGTCGCTCGCGGACTGCGGCATTCGGGATTCGACGTTCGGGTCGCGGCAACCGGTAAAGAGGCGCTGCGGCTGCTGTCCAACGAAACCCACGATGCGTTGGTGTTGGACGTGCAGATGCCCGAACTCGACGGCGTGGCCGTGGTCACCGCTCTGCGGGCGTTGGGCAATGACATTCCCATTTGCGTGCTGTCCGCGCGTGACACCGTCAACGACCGGATCGCGGGGCTGGAGGCGGGCGCCGACGATTACCTGACCAAGCCGTTCGACCTCGGCGAGTTGGTCGCGCGGCTGCATGCCCTGCTGCGGCGTGCGAGCCATTCGGATCAACCGTCCGACACGATGACGGTCGGTCCGTTGACCATCGACACCGCCCGCCGGTTGGTGTTCGTCGACGGCGAGCGCGTCGAGCTGACCAAGCGGGAGTTCGACCTGTTGGCCGTGCTGGCCGAGAACGCCGGTGTGGTGTTGTCGCGCCAGCGGCTACTCGAACTGGTCTGGGGCTACGACTTCGACGTCGACACCAACGTCGCCGACGTGTTCATCTCCTACCTGCGGCGCAAGCTCGAACGCGACGGCCTGCCAAGGGTGATCCATACGGTTCGCGGGATCGGGTACGTGTTGCGGGACGAGCCGTAAATGCGCTGGCCGCGATTCCTGCGGTCCGCCTCGCTGCGCACCCGGGTGGCGATCGCCTCGGCCGCCGCCGCGGCGGCGGTCGTCGCCGTGTTCACGATCCTCACTTCGGTGGTGCTCGCGAATAACGATGCCGCACAACTGGATCGCCGACTCGACTCGATCATCGACGCCAGCATGTATCCCGACCAACTGCAGGATCCGCGTCGCGGCGTGCTGACGACGGGCCGGTCGCGGTCCACCGGTCAGGTGGTGTTCCAGCGCGGCCTGCAGCTGCCACCGCTGCCGTTGGGCACCGCGACGGTCGAAGTCAACGGTGTGGAGTACCGGGTGCGGACGATCCTCATCGATCAACAGGGCGGCGTGCTGATGTCGGTCGGCATCCGCGCCGACAGCATTCTGTTGAACCGCGCCAGGATTCCGCTCTACACGGCCGTCGGCTGCGTCACGGTGTTGATCGCCGCGGGCCTTGGCTGGCTACTGGCCGGTCCCGCGATCCGGCCGCTGCGCAGGCTGACCGAGCACACCAAACGGCTCGGCAAGGACAGCGAGCAGATGCCCGAAGTGCGCGGCGTCCGCGAGGCCGAGGACCTGTCCGAGGCGATGACCGCGATGCTGAGCCGGTTGGCCGCCGCTCAGCAGGCCACCACCAACTCCCTGCAGGCCGCGCAGGATTTCGCCGCCAATGCCGCGCACGAACTGCGCACCCCGCTGACGGCGATGCGCGCCGACCTCGACACGCTGCGCATCCACGACCTGCCCGCCGAGGAGAGAGCCGAAGTGGTGCAGGACCTTTCGCGCGCACAGCGTCGCGTGGAGGCGATCATCACCGCGCTCGGACAGCTCGCGTCGGGGCAGCTGGCGCAGGCCGAGGACCGTGAGCTCATCGACGTCACCGACATGCTCGACCGGGTGGCGCGGGAGAACATGCGCACCGCAGGCGGAATCGAGATCGTCGTCGAGGCCGCGGACGACCTCGGCACGATCTGGGGTTGGCCGGGCGGTCTGCGGCTCGCGGTCGACAACCTGGTGCGCAACGCGGTGACGCACGGCCAGGCGACGCGGATCGTGTTGGCGGCGCGCCGTCACGACGACACCATGACGATCGTCGTGGACGACAACGGCCGCGGGCTGCCGCAGGAAGAGCATCAAGCGGTGCTGGGCCGATTCTCCCGGGGCAGCAATGCGGCGCCGGGCGGCTCGGGGCTGGGCCTGGCGCTGGTGGCGCAGCAGGCCACGCTGCACGGCGGGCGTATCGAACTGTCCAACGGACCGTTGGGCGGGTTGCGTGCGACGTTGACGATCTCGACTTCGCCTGAGCCGCCGACGAATTCCGAGTAGACGTCAGCCGCGCCGGAACAGCGCGGCCACGCTGCGCCAGCCCAGCAGCAACACGGCGGTCGACAGCGAAGCCACCACCACAAAGCTCGTCGACACACCCGCAGATGTCGCCTTGCGCAACAGCATCCCCACCGCGACCGTGCACACCCACACGACCACCCCGGTGGGGATGACCGTAAACGGCCGCCGCCACCCGCCGATCAACAGCCAGCCGACGCCGGCGCCCGCCAGAAACGGCCACGCGGTCTGCGCGATGCCTGCCACGGTCAACCCCTCGGCGTGACTCCGGCGCCCGATCGTGCAGAACACGATCACGCTCACGATGTCGGCGAGCAGCGCGATCAGCGTCCGCCGCACCCGCCGGCGCGTGTCATTCACCGGCACAGCTCATCACATCCAAAACCAATCGGCGCTGGCTGGCCGAGCACGTTTTCCCTATTGCTCGGGTTCAGGTTCGTGTCGCACCTCGGGATCGGGGCTGAACTGCGGTGGCTGCTCGACGTTGTCGACGTTGTCGACGTTGTCGGCGGTGGCGTCGGGGTCGATGTCCTTCTCGGTGCGGAACATGAAGAAGAACACCACCCAGCCGATCGAAGAGATGAAGATCCAGCTGACCAACCGGTATATGAGCATCGCGGAGATGGCCGAGGCCAGGGTCATGCCTGAAGACACCAGGCCGGGCACCAGCAGCGCCTCGACCAGCAGCAGACCGCCCGGCATCAACGGGATCGACCCGACCGCGCGGGCCGCCGCATACGCCACCGTCACACCCGCCAGTGATGGATGCCCGCCGGTGGCGTAGCACGCGAACAGCAGGCACGCGACGTCGGCGATCCAGTTGAACAGCGACCAGCCGAACGCCTCGCCGAGTTCGCGGCGGGACAGGCTGACCGATTCCAGCTGGGACAGCGTCTCGCGCCACTTGTCCAGACCGGTGTCGGCGGGCTTGCCGCGCAGCGAGTTGAACCACGACAGCACGCGCACCCCGATGCCGTCGATGAGTTCGGGACGGGTCGCCACCGCCTGCGCCAGCAGGATCAGCGCGAGGAACCCGCCGAGCGAAAAGATGAGCGACAGCGGGTTTTTGCTTGCGCCCAGCAGGAACGCGCCGCTCAGACCAAGCAGGGCTAGCCCGACCACCTGCAGCGCGCCCGACATCACCAACTGCCAGGACGCCACCACCGGTGTCGCACCCCAGATCCGCTGTTGGCGGTAGATGAACGTGGCCGACAGCACCGGGCCGCCCGGCATCGTGGTGGACAGCGCGTTGCCCGCGTAGAACGCCGCCTCCGAACGCCACTGCTTGACCGTGACACCTGCCGACCTCAGCAGCGTGCGCTGAATCTGCGCGAAGCTGTGCATCGACGACATCGCCGCCACGACCGCCGCCAGCACCCACCACCAGTTCGCCGAGTACACGCTCTTCCACGCCTTGGCCAACTGATCCCAGACGAGTGTGAGCTCGACCGCGAGCACGGCCGCCGCGACGGCGAGGATCACCCAGCGCAGCCACCAGTATTTGCCCCTGGTAGGCCGCTCCTGGGTGCGGGCGTCGCTCGCCGGCGCATCGTGGTGGGACACGCCCTTAGGGTAAAGCGCGCCGAGGTCGATTCACGAGATTCGCAGCGGCGCCGCGGCCTGCCGTTACGCTACCGGCATGCCAGCGGGCCCTTCCATAGATTCTGTCGCCGACGCGTCGGTGACTCCGTTAGTCCGCAAGACAGCCGCGTGGGCATGGCGGCTGCTGGTGATCGGCGCGGCCGTCGTGGCCCTGTTGTGGGCGGTGAAGAAGCTCGAACTCATCGTGGTGCCCGTCGCGCTGGCGACTCTGCTGGCCGCGCTGCTGCTGCCCGTCGTCGACTTCCTGGACCGGCGCGGCGCCCCACGCGGCGGTGCGGTGGCCCTGGTCTTGCTCGGCGCCATCGCCGTCGTCGGCGGGATCCTCGCATTCGTGGTCACTCAGTTCATCGAGGGCGCGCCGGCGCTCGTCGAGCAGGTGAGCGCCAGCATCAAGGGGGTGGGGGACTGGCTGACGCAGGGGCCGCTGCACGTCAACCAGGAGCAGATCGACCGCGCCCGCCAGTCCGCCATCGAAGCGCTGCAGAACAACCAGGAGAAGCTGACCAGCGGGGCGCTGTCGACAGCCTCGGCGTTGACCGAGATCATCACCGGCGCGCTGCTGGTGTTGTTCACGTTGATCTTTGTCCTGCACGGCGGCCGCAATATCTATGGGTTTGTCACCAGGGTCTTCCCAGAGGACGTGCGGGAGCGCGTGCGCGACGCAGGCCGGGCCGGCTTTCATTCGTTGATCGGGTATGTGCGCGCGACGTTCTTGGTCGCGCTCGTCGACGCCACCGGCATCGGTACCGGCCTGGCCATCATGGGTGTGCCGCTGGCGTTGCCGTTGGCGTCGCTGGTGTTCCTCGGCGCGTTCATCCCGCTCGTCGGTGCGGTGGTCGCAGGTTTCTTCGCCGTCATCGTGGCGCTGATCGCCAAGGGATTGATCTACGCGCTGATCACCCTCGGCTTGATCATCGCCGTCCAACAACTGGAAGGCCATGTGCTGCAGCCGCTTGTGATGGGCCGCGCGGTGTCGATTCACCCACTGGCGGTGGTGCTGGCGATCGCGGGCGGCGGCGTGCTGGCAGGCATCGTCGGTGCCCTGCTGGCCGTGCCGACGGTCGCGTTCCTCAACAGCGCGGTGCGGGTGCTGCTGGCGAGAGAACCCGCGGCCGAGGAAGCCGCCCTGGAGGCCAAAAGCGGCCCGGTCGTCAAGGCCGAGGCCGACGACGTAGAGGCAGCGAAGGACTAGAGCCGGCCCTCGCGCCGCAGCAGATCCTGCGCGCTGACTCCGCCGCCGGTTCCGCGGCGCTGATGCTCGTCGTCTTCGCGGGTGTTGATCTTCTCGGTCGCTTCCGGATCTCCCCTGCCTTCCGGCGGGGTCCCCAGTTTCTGCGGCGTCGGGATGGCCGTCGTCGCATCGGCGTTCTGCGGCGTCGGGATGGCCGTCGTCGCATCGGCGTTCTGCGGCCGCGGACGTCCCCTGCCATCGGGTGGGCCCCCAGTCCCCGGCTCGCGCGTGGGCCCATGCGAGGGGAGGGTCCCCAGCGCGGGAATCGCGGTAGTCGGCTCGTTGCCCGGTTGCGGCCGAGGCGGCCGCGGGCGTCCCCCAGCTTGCGCGGGTGGGCCCCCAGCTTGCGAGGGGAGTGCCCCCAGCTCAGGCATGGCCCGAGTGGCGTCAGCCGACGGCCGCGCAGGTGGGCCCCCAGTCCCCAGCTCGCGCGTGGGCCCATGCGAGGGGAGCGGCGCCGGTTGGCCGCCCGCGGGCGCGGTGCCGCGCAATTCGCCCAGCCACGACTCGATTTCGCGTTCCTCCCGTGGCGCCGCGGGCGGAGGCGGCGCGGGTCGGTAGGTCCGCTGGGTGGCTGCGGTCGCGTTGTGCACGACATTGCGGATCGCGTTCTTGGCCATCGACAGCCGCGTGGTCTGCGGCTCGTCAGAAGACCCGGACTGCGGACGTGCGGTGGGGATCCGCGTCGTGCCCGCGCCCGACGGGGCGTTGGCTCGCGGCGGGGCCGCGATCCGCGTCGTCGCACCCGACCGTGACGAACCCTCGACGGCCGGATGGGTCGGGTCGTGTGGCGCCCTCGGCCGCGGCGGCGGACCGCCCGCACCGACCAACGCCTCTGGGCTTTCTGAGGGTTCGCGCACCGCGGGACGCTTACGCTCGTCGGGCAGCTCGGTCTCGCCGAGGCCAAGGCGTTCCTGAAGGCGTTTCATCCAGCGCGGCGCCCACCAGCAGTCGTCGCCCAGCAGCTTCATTACCGCGGGCACCAGGAACATCCGGACCACGGTGGCGTCCAGCAGCAGCGCGATGAGTAGGCCGAACGCCAGGTACTTCATCATCACCAGGTCGGAGAACACGAATGCGCCCGCGACAACGGCCAGGACCAAGGCGGCGCCGGTGATCAGCCGGCCTGTGGTGGCGGTGCCGATCCTGATGGCCTCGGCGGTGGACATGCCGCGCTCACGGGCCTCCACCATGCGGGACACCAGGAACACTTCGTAGTCGGTCGACAGACCCCAGATCACCGCGATGATCAACCCGATCATCGGTGCCATCAGCGGCTGTGGTGTGTAGTTCATCAGGCCGGAGCCGTGGCCGTCGACGAACATCCACGTGAGCACGCCCATCGTCGACCCAAGGGTGAGCGCGCTCATCACCGCGGCCTTGATCGGCAACACCACCGACCCGAACGCCAGGAACATCAGGATCGTCGTCGTGGTGATCAGCAGGACCACCATCAACGGCAGCTTGTCGAACAGGCTGTGGATGCTGTCCTGCTCGAGCGCAGGCGTGCCGCCCACCGACACCGTGAGGCCACGCGGGGGCGGGATCGCTCGTAGCTCCTCGATCTTCTTGCCCGCGTCGTTGCGGTTCACCAAACCGTTCTGGATCACCCGCACCGATGGTTCCTTCGACGCGCCGTCGAGATACGGGCGCTCCTGCCACATCTTCGACGGATCATTGTCCGGATCGGTGAAGCCGGAGATCTGCATCGCCTTATTGCGGACCTCGGCGACCTGCTGGTCGGTGATGGGCTGCCCGTTGTCGCTTTCCATCACGATCGTGAGCGGCTCGGTGCGGAAGCCGGGGAAGATCTTGTCGAACTCCTCCTGCGCCAGGCGTACCGAGTTGGTGGGCGGCAGGTACTTCTCGCTGATGCCGCCAAGCGCGAGCTGCCCCAGCGGGATGATCAGCGCAATCATCACAATGACGATGGGTACGGCGAACGCGGCGGGCCGCTTCATCACGCGGTTGACGAGCTTGCCCCAGAAGCCTTTTTCGACCTCTTCGCGTGTCTTGGTCTTCTGCGTCTTCTCGGCCAGCCAGGTCAGGTACACGCGCATCGGCTTCCAGTTACGGAAGAACGGCACCCGCAGCAGCGTGCGCACGCCCAGCGCGTCGACGTTGGGCCCCAGGATGGCCAGCGCGGCGGCCAGCACCGTGATCGACAGGATCGCGGCAAGCATGACCGAGGCGAT
>JBKOYU010000558.1:0-10437 GCA_046725575.1 Actinomycetota bacterium
CGCGATGATCGTCGCGAAAAGCACGTAACCCAGCAGAAGCCAGAACATCGCCCGTGGAATATCCCCGACGATGGGCAGCGTGAGTGGGCCCGACAGATTCCACAGGATCGCGGTGAAGGAGATCATCGACGTGATCGAGGAGACCGCACCGAACAGCAACGTGGCGGACGTGGTGTTGTTCGGCGTGTTGGGCAGCGGTCCGACACCGGCGGTGAAGATGTCGATGTCCAGCTGGATGCGCTGATCCGGGTTATCGATCGTGTCGTCGATGAAGCGGGCCCGGTAGTAGGCCTTGCCGTCCAGCCAGTCGTCGGTTAGTCGGTGGGTGAGCCAGGCGCGCCACCTCAGCATGAACCGCTGCATCAGGAACAAATCCAGCATGACGCGTGCGACGTGGATGGTGGCCAAGATGCAGAAAACGATGATGGAGAACCAAAAGCCGTCCTTGCCGGAGTCTTTCAGGGCTTGGTCCTGACCGGTGATGCCCTGGGCAACGACCTGCAGGCCGGTCATCATGTCGTTGCCCTGGAAGGACAGCAGCACGTCGATGCGAACGCCCGTGACCACCGACAGCAACAGCACCGCCAGCCAAATCCAGACCGTGACGCTGTCGGGACCTTTGAAGTAGGCGCCGGTGATGCGCCAGTACTGCCTGCCCCATGTCGTGTACCGACCGATCAGCACCAGGATCACCATTGTGACCACCGCCGCGATCACCCAGGCCTTGGCGATCCACCACAGCGATGTCAGCAGTTCGTTGCCCCAGTCCAGCGTCGGGGTGAACATGTTGTCCATTCCGGCAAGGTACCTCGCCAATCTGCTGGCAGCCGCTCGGGAGGGTCTAACTCCTGGTCGGGAGTGGGTCGAGCCGCCAGTCTCCGTCGCCGACCAGCTCCAGGTGACGGCCGTGGAACTGCTCCACCGTGCCGCGGTGACTCACGCTGACCAGAATGGCGTCCGGGAACTCGGCGCGGATCAGTTCATAGAGCATCAACTCCAGGACCTCGTCCATCGCCGAGGTCGACTCGTCGAGGAACACCGCCCGCGGCTTACCCAGAAGGACGCGGGCGAACGCGATCCTCTGCTGCTCGCCAACCGATAGCACCTTCGCCCAGTCCCGCACCTCGTTGAGCCGGATGGCCAGGTGCGAGAGGGCGACCTTGATCAGGGCCTGCTGCATCTCGCGGTCGTCGACGACGCCCTCTTCGTGGGGGTACGACACGACCGCGCGGAGGTCGCCGATGGGAAGGTAGGGCAGCTGCGGCACGAACATCGCCTCGTGCCGGCTCGAGGGCAGGCGCACGCTGCCGGACACAAACGGCCAAAGCCCCGCCAGGCTCTGCAGCAGAACGGTATTGCCGATCCCGGACGGACCACTGATCAGCAGTGCGTCGCCCAACTCCAGACGGAAGTCGAGGTCGCGGATGAGGTGCTCGCCGTCCGGAGTGCGAACTCCGACACCGTCGACCTCGAGCGCGCCGTCCTCGGACCGGGTCGTCGTCACCCCGGTGAACCTGCGGGCGAGCGAGAGAGACCTCTGTCGGGCGGGGCGAAAGTCGCGCCAAGGTGAGCCACCAGTTGGTTTGGGTCGACGCCGGAGCCGGCAAGACCCAGGTAGCCGTCGGGCCGCACGATGTAGGCCGACGGACCGGTAGGCGTGTAGGCCCGGGCGAACTCGCCGGCGGTGTCGCGGATCAGGGGCAGCCCGGTGGCGGTGACGTCCGCGCCGGGCGCGGCGATCAGGTACACATCCATCCGGCCGTGGGCGGCGTTGACGGCAGCCGCGGCGGCCCGCTCGAAGGTCGCGACGTCAACGGGTCCGTCTGGTGCGTACAGCAGCGTGGTGTGCTCGCGCCTGCCCAGGAGCGAGAACAGCCGCACCGGCTCGGTCACCGCGTCGCGGGTCAGGCCCGTCGCATCCGGGGCACGGCCGCCCGCGCCGGGGGCGACGATCGGGCTGCCCGCGTAGTCGATTAACAGCTGGGCCTCGCGGCGGATGACGTAGCCGATGTCGGTCGAGTCGGCGCTGATGCCTTCGCGGGCGCTGCGTACGGTGCGGCCGACGACCTCCTCGCCGACGGGCCGCCGCTCGGCGTCGTAGCTCTCCAATAACCCGGGCGCGGCGTGCCCGGCCAGCGCCAGCGCGAGCTTCCAGGCCAGGTTGTGGGCGTCCTGGATGCCGGTGTTCATCCCTTGCGCGCCCGTCGGCGGGTGGATGTGCGCGGCGTCGCCAGCGACGAACACGCGGCCCTTCCCATAGGCGTTGACGATGCGGTGGCTGATCCGAAAAACCGACGACCACCGCAGGTTTCGCGCGATCGTCGGCTCGGGGGACAGCCGGTCCAGCACGGCCTGGATGTGGCCCAGCTCGGGCTTGCGGTCGCCCTCGAAACCATGCGCGACGCCCGCCGTCACCGGGGCGCTCAGCTCATCGGGGACGAGCATCGACAGGCGGTAGCGGCCGCGGCCCGGCAATGGGATACACACCAGCAAGTCGTCGGTCTTGCCGTCGGTCTGGTGCATGGCGCGGACGCCGTAGCCGCGCGGCAGCGACCAGTCGACCTCGACGTCGCCGAGCATGTACTGCTCCTCGAATGCCGCGCCCTCGAACGTCAACCCGAGCGCCTTGCGCACCGCGCTGTGTGCCCCGTCGGCGCCGACGAGGTAGGCCGCACGCACCGTCTGCTCGCCTGCGTCGCCGGCCAGGGTGGCGGTCACACCGTCGGCATCTTGCTCAAAGCCGGTGACGGCCACGCCGCGCTGCACCTGCAGGCCGTGCATCGCTAGCTCGTCGCGCAGGATTGCTTCGGTGGCGTACTGCGGAATCGCGATGAAGCCGAACGGCACGTCGTCGGGCAATGTCATGTCGAGCTGCGTGACCCGCTCACCGTTGACGTAGACGATCTGGCCCCTCATCAGCGTGGCGGCGTCGAGAATGCGGCGCAGCACGCCCATGCCCTCGAACACCTCAAGCGTACGGGGTTGCACGCCAACGGCTTTCGCGTACTGGGGCGGTTCGAGCAGGGG
Organism: Actinomycetota bacterium; assembly: GCA_046725575.1. Classification (GTDB taxonomy): domain Bacteria; phylum Actinomycetota; class Actinomycetes; order Mycobacteriales; family Mycobacteriaceae; genus Mycobacterium. The sequence continues at coordinate 3,028 of JBKOYU010000558.1, forward strand.
GTCGATGATCCGGCAGTCGATGCCGCGCCGGGCGAGCTCGATGGCGGCCGTCATGCCGATCGGGCCCGCGCCGGCGATCAGTACTTGCGTTTCTGAGGAGTTGGTCACGGCCGTGATTATGCTGCGGCCATGAGCATCGACGCTCCAGTTACGGTCAACGCCGGACATCTGATCGCCCGACGGCTGCGCGCCAGCGGCATTGACACGATCTTCACGCTCTCCGGCGGGCATCTGTTCTCGATCTACGACGGCTGCCGCGCCGAGAACATCCGGCTGATCGACACCCGCCACGAGCAGACCGCCGCGTTCGCTGCCGAAGGCTGGTCGAAGGTGACCAGGGTGCCCGGCGTCGCCGCGCTCACCGCGGGGCCTGGCGTCACCAACGGAATGAGCGCGATGGCGGCCGCGCAGCAGAACCAGTCGCCGCTGGTGGTGCTCGGCGGGCGGGCGCCAGCGTTGCGCTGGGGGCAGGGGTCGCTGCAGGAGATCGATCACGTGCCGTTCGTGGCGCCGCTGACGCGGTTCGCCGCGACCGCGCAGTCGGCGGATGCGGTGGGGCCGTTGATCGACGATGCGCTGAGGGCCGCGGTCGGTGCGCCGTCGGGCGTCGCGTTCATCGATTTCCCGATGGATCACGTGTTCAGTGAGGCGCACGACCCCGGCGGCCCCGGCGCGCTGGCCGATCCTCCGGTTCTGGCCAGCCCCGACGGGAGTGCCGTGGAAACCGCCGTGCGGCTGCTGGCCGACGCGCAGCGACCGGTGATCATGGCGGGCACCAACGTGTGGTGGGGGCATGCAGAGCAGGCCTTGCGGGCGCTGTCCGAATCCCTGCGCATCCCTGTGCTGATGAACGGCATGGCCCGCGGCACGGTACCCGCCGATCACGAATTGGCGTTCTCTCGTGCGCGCTCAAAAGCGTTGGGGGAGGCCGATGTTGCGGTGGTAGTCGGGGTGCCGATGGATTTCCGGCTCGGCTTCGGCGGCGTGTTCGGCGCGCAGACCAAACTGATCGTCGCCGACCGCGCCGAGCCCGACCGCCCGCATCCGCGCGACGTCGCGGCCGGTCTCTACGGCGATCTGAGCGCGATCTTGTCGGCGTTGGCGGGCGCCGCGGTGGGTGAGCATGAGCGCTGGCTCGGCGAACTGCGCGCGGTCGAGAGCGCCGCGCGGGCGGCCGAGCAGGCGGAGCTCGACGACGACCGCACCCCGCTGCACCCGATGCGGGTATACGCAGAACTCAAGCCGTTGCTGGACCGAGACGCGATCGTCGTCATCGACGCAGGCGACTTCGGCTCCTATGCCGGGCGGGTCATCGACAGCTACGTGCCGGGCGCGTGGCTCGACAGCGGACCGTTCGGCTGCCTGGGCTCTGGCCCCGGCTATGCACTGGCCGCGAAGCTGGCCCGGCCCGAACGGCAGGTGGTGCTGTTGCAGGGCGACGGCGCATTCGGCTTTTCCGGCATGGAGTGGGACACGTTGGTGCGCCACGGCGTTCACGTCGTTTCGGTGATCGGCAACAACGGGATCTGGGCGCTGGAGAAGCATCCGATGGAGATGTTGTACGGGTACTCGGTGGTGGCCGAGCTGCGACCGGGCACCCGCTACGACGAGGTTGTCACGGCGCTGGGTGGGCATGGGGAACTGGTGTCGACGCCAGCCGAGGTGCGACCGGCGTTGGAACGCGCTTTCGGTGCGGGACTGCCCGCAGTGGTGAACGCGCTGACGGACCCCACCGTCGCCTATCCCCGCCGCTCGAATCTCGCCTGACCCGTTTCGCGCGAGCGACCGTGTCGGTACGCGACACGCCGCGCAAATCCGTGCAAACGCGCACGCTCGTCGCGCACGAGCGCTACGAAATTTACTGGACGCCTTCGGCATTGGTGGCCATGCTGATGGTGTGGAGGTGCGACTACATCAGTCCGTCGACGAGTTCCGCGCGATCGCGGAGCCGTTGTATCGACGTGACCCGGTCGCGCACACGATCGAGTTGACACTGTTGCGGTCGGGCCGGTTTCCCGAGGACTCACTCCTGCTCACGGTGTGGGACGACGGCACGCCTGTGGGCGCAGCGCTGCAGACGCCACCGTATCCGTTGGCGTGCAATGGGATTCCGGCTGAAGCCGTGTCTACTGTCGCCGCCGAACTGAACCGGGCGAGGCCGGAACTCGTGGGTGTGAGCGGCCTGCGGGACACCGCCACGGCGTTTGCCCAAGCATGGCGGGTCGATTCGGGCCGCCCAGGAACGGTGACGACCGAAGATCGGCTCTACCGGTTGGGGACACTACATAGCCCCGAGAATGTCGCGGGTGCGCATCGGCTCGCCACCGACGGTGATCGCCGCCTGCTCGTGGAGTGGGTGGAGCTGTTCTTCGGCGAGGCGTTCAGTCATCCGCACAATGCCGGAGGCGAAGGGTTCGTCGACACCGCGAACCAAGCCGGTCACCGATTCGTGCTTTGGGAGGTCGATGGTGGGCCGGTCAGCATGGCGATGCTGCGTGCACCGGCGTTTGGAGTGTCGCGGATCGGTCCGGTATTCACACCGCGGGACCGGCGTGGCCGCGGCTATGGCTCGGCCGTCACCGCTGCGGCAGCGGACCTGGCATACCGCAACGGCACCGCGAATGTCGTACTTTTCGCGGACTTGGCGAACCCCGTGTCGAACTCGATCTATCAACGCATCGGCTTTGAACCCGTCGTCGACAGCGTCCGGATCGACTTCGGCACGCTCGGCTGACGCGAGCGTCCGCAGAATGCCACGCATCTGCGGCGTGTCGCCTGCAGACACGCACGATCGCGGTAGTTGGCGGGCCGCGTACCGTAATTGTGTGGCGAAGACCAAAAACCGCACCTCAGGTCGTGTCAGCAACCGGTTCTGGAAGCTACTCGGCGCCAGCACCGACAGGGACCAGGCTCAATCGATGGCGCTGGTGCGCGACTCGGCGGAGTTCGACGAGAAGGCCGCCGACCTCGATGACGAGCAGCTGACCAAGGCTGCCAAGCTGCTGCGCCTTGACGACCTGGCCGACTCCGACGACATCCCGCAGCTCCTGGCGATCGCCCGCGAGGCGTCCGAGCGGACCACCACGCTGAAGCCGTTCGACGTCCAGCTGCAGGGCGCGCTGCGGATGCTGGCGGGCGACGTGGTCGAGATGGCCACCGGCGAGGGCAAGACGCTGTCAGGCGCGATCGCCGCGGCCGGCTACGCGCTGGGCGGGCGCAGGGTCCACGTCATCACCATCAACGACTACCTGGCCCACCGCGACGCCGAATGGATGGGCCCGCTGCTCGAGGCGATGGGGCTGACCGTCGGCTGGATCACTGCCGACTCGACGGCAGAACAGCGGCGCGCGGCGTACAAGTGCGACATCACCTACGCCTCGGTCAACGAGATCGGCTTCGACGTGCTGCGCGACCAGCTGGTCACCGACGTCGAGGACTTGGTGTCGCCGAACCCCGATGTCGCGCTGATCGACGAGGCCGACTCGGTGCTCGTCGACGAAGCGCTGGTGCCGCTCGTCCTCGCAGGCACCAGCCACCGCGAGACACCCAAGGTGGAGATCATCCGGCTGGTCGGCGAGCTGATCGCGGGCACGGACTACGACACCGACGCCGACAACCGCAACGTCCACCTCACCGACTCCGGCGCGCAGAAGCTCGAGGCCAAACTCGGCGGCATCGACCTGTACTCCGAAGAACACGTCGGCACCACCCTGACCGAGGTCAACGTCGCACTCCACGCGCACGTGCTGCTGCAACGCGACGTGCACTACATCGTCCGCGACGACGCGGTGCACCTCATCAACGCCTCCCGCGGCCGCATCGCGCAGCTGCAGCGCTGGCCCGACGGGCTGCAGGCCGCCGTCGAGGCCAAGGAGGGCATCGAGACCACCGAGACCGGCGAGGTGCTCGACACCATCACGGTGCAGGCCTTGATCAACCGGTACCCGACGGTGTGCGGCATGACGGGCACCGCGCTGGCCGCCGGCGAACAGCTGCGCCAGTTCTACAAGCTCGGGGTCTCGCCAATTGCGCCGAATACTCCCAACATTCGCGAAGACGAGACCGATCGGGTGTACATCACCGCGGCCGCCAAGAACGACGCGATCGTCGACCACATCAAGGAGATACACGCGACCGGCCAGCCCGTGCTGGTCGGCACCCGCGACGTCGCCGAATCGGAGGAGCTGCACGAGCGGCTGGTCAAGGCCGGCATCCCGGCGGTCGTGCTCAACGCCAAGAACGATGCGGAAGAGGCCGCGGTGATCGCCGAGGCAGGCAAGCTCGGCAGCGTCACCGTGTCCACCCAGATGGCGGGCCGTGGCACCGACATCCGGCTCGGCGGCTCCGATGTAGGCGACCACTCCGCCAAAAAAGAGCAAGTCGCCGAACTCGGCGGGCTGCACGTCATCGGCACCGGCCGCCACCACACCGAACGGCTGGACAATCAGTTGCGCGGACGCGCCGGACGCCAGGGCGATCCCGGCTCGTCGGTGTTCTTCGCCAGCTGGGAAGACGATGTGGTGGTGGCCCACCTCGATCCGAACAAGCTCCCGCTGCAGACCGACGAGGACGGCCGAATCGTCGGCAACAAGGCTGCCACGCTGCTGGACCACGCGCAGCGCGTCGCCGAAGGCCGGATGCTCGACATCCATGCCAACAACTGGCGCTACAACCAGCTGATCGCCCAGCAGCGGGCGATCATCGTCGAACGCAGAGACACGTTGCTGCGCACACCGACTGCCCGCGAGGAGCTCGCCGAGCGCTCACCGAAGCGCTATGAGGAGCTCGTCGAGGATCTCGGCGAGGAGAAGCTGGAGAAGATCTGCCGGCTGATCATGCTGTACCACCTCGACCGCGGCTGGGCTGACCATCTGGCGTACCTGGCCGACATCCGGGAGAGCATTCATCTGCGGGCACTGGGCAATCAGACCCCGATCGACGAGTTCCACCGGCTGGCCGTCGACGCGTTCGCCTCGCTGGCCGCCGACGCGATCGAGGCGGCCCAGCAGACGTTCGAGACCGCCGCCTCCATCGAGGACGAGCCGGGCGTCGACCTGTCCAAACTGGCCCGGCCGACGTCGACGTGGACGTATATGGTGCACGACAATCCGCTGGCAGACGAGGCCATGTCGGCGCTGAGCCTGCCCGGAGTCTTCCGATAGGTTTAGCCCATGGCGGGCGCTGCCGGAAATGTGCGCGACCGGGTGCTGACGGTGCCCAACGCGCTGTCGGTGCTGCGCCTGGTGCTGGTGCCGGTATTCCTCTACCTGTTGCTCGTGGCCCATGCCACCGGCTGGGCGGTGGGCGTGCTGATGTTCAGCGGGTTCTCCGACTGGGCCGACGGCAAGATCGCGCGCCTGGTCGCCAACCAGTCGTCGCGGCTGGGGGAGTTGCTCGACCCGGCCGTCGACCGCATCTACATGGTGACCGTGCCTGTGGCGCTGGCGCTTTACGGCGCAGTGCCGTGGTGGATCGTGCTCACGCTGATCGGTCGTGATGCCGTGCTGGCCGCGACGCTGCCGGTGCTGCGCAGCCGGGGATTGACCGCGCTGCCGGTCACCTACATCGGCAAGGCCGCCACCTTCGCGCTGATGTCGGGCTTCCCACTGATCCTGCTCGGGCAGTTCGACGCGCTGTGGAGCCGGGTCGTCCTCACCTGCGGGTGGGCGTTTTTGATCTGGGGCATGGCCATGTACCTGTGGTCGGGGGTGCTGTACCTGATCCAGGTGGCGATGGTGGTGCGACAGCTGCCCAAGATTGTGCGATGAGCGCTCGCGCGAAGAGCCGAGGACACCGATGAGCGCTCGCGCGAAGAGCCGAGGACACCGATGAGCGCTCGCGCGACGAGCCGAGGACACCGATGAGCACGCTGGGCGGCTACGACCCCCACGCCGGCCGCAACGCTCATCAGGCGAACACGCCGACGCTGATCCCTGTGCCGTCGCTGCTGCGTTCGCTGCTCTCCGACCATCTCGATCCCGGCTACGCCGCGGCGGCGCAGGCGAAAGCAGGCGGCGCGAAACGACGGACATGGTGGCAGGCGTGGACGTGGCAGATCTGCGGCGCGCTGGTGATCGCCGCGGTGTTCGCCGCGGCGGTCGCCCAAGCCCGCTCGACGGCACCCGGTGTGCGCGAGACGCAGCAGGTGCTGGCGGGAAGCGTCAGGTCCGCGGAAGCCAGTACGAACGACGCCACCGCCCGTCGCAACGCCCTGGCCGCGGAGGTGGACGCGGAACGGCGCAGCCGGCTGGAAGGCGACGTACGCGGCCAGCAGCTGCTGGGCAATCTAGACCAGGCGAACTTCGCGGCGGCCGCGACTCCGGTGATCGGGCCCGGCCTGACCGTCACCGTCACCGATCCGGGGATGTCCAAGGACCTCAGCGACGTCTCGAAGGAGCGTGTGCCGGGCAGCCAGCAAGTGATCCTGGACCGCGATCTGCAGCTGGTCGTCAACTCGCTGTGGGTCAGCGGCGCCGAGGCCATCTCGGTGGGCGGAGTGCGGATCGGTCCGAACGTGACGATCCGGCAGGCGGGCGGCGGCATCCTGGTCGACAATCAACCGATTAGCAGCCCATACGTCATTCTCGCGGTCGGACCCCCACACGCCATGCAGGACGCGTTCGACCGCAGCCCCGGCCTACAGCGACTTCGGTTGCTGGAGACCAGCTACGGCGTCGGGGTCAATGTCAGCTCCGGCGACGGCCTGACCCTGCCGGCCGGCTCGGTACGAGATGTCAACTTCGCCAAGCAGATTGGGCCTTAATGATCGGGAGCAAATGATCGGAATCGGTGCACTTGTCATCGGGATCGTGCTGGGTCTGGTGTTTCACCCCAGCGTTCCCGAGGTCATCCAGCCGTACCTGCCGATCGCGGTGGTGGCCGCGCTCGACGCGGTGTTCGGCGGATTGCGGGCATATCTGGAGCGCATCTTCGACTCGAAGGTGTTCGTCGTCTCGTTCGTCTTCAACGTGCTGGTTGCCGCGCTGATCGTCTACCTCGGCGACCAACTGGGGGTCGGCACCCAGTTGTCCACCGCGATCATCGTGGTGCTCGGCATCCGGATCTTCGGCAACGCAGCCGCCCTGCGGCGCAGGCTGTTAGGCGCATAGCTCATGCCTCGACTCCCGCTCGCTCCGGTCCTCGCTCGTTCCTCGCTGCGATCCTCACTCGCCGTCGTCTTCGGGTGCACATGAGCGATCAGCCACCGCAGCACGCGGCCGAACCAGAACAACACGGTCGGCACGAACTGCCGCCCGACGAACCGGCTCGCGAGATCGGCGGTGTCACGGGTGTGGTGCGGCGGGGCCGGTCGCAGATCATGTTCGGCGCGCTCGCCGTGCTGCTGTGTGTGCTGCTCGGCCTCGCCATCGTTACGCAGGCGCGGCAGACCGAATCGGGCGATTCGTTGGA
>JBKOYU010000636.1:0-2990 GCA_046725575.1 Actinomycetota bacterium
CGCGCTATCCGGGGCAAAACGGGCGTTGACCGGTAGTGTGGAGTAACCGGCGGGCGGCTGTGAGCCCGCCGATGACATACGCAGGAGGCAGCGATGGCTCAGGAGCAGACCAAGCGTGGCGGTGGTGGCGGCGAGGACGACGACCTCACCGGCAGCACGGCCGCCGGGCAGGAGCGTCGCGAAAAGCTCGCCGAGGAGACCGACGACCTGCTGGACGAGATCGACGACGTTCTCGAGGAGAACGCCGAGGACTTCGTGCGCGCGTACGTCCAGAAGGGCGGACAGTGACCTGGCCGCATCGCGATCAGCTGGCCTTTCCCAAACCCCTTCCCGGACCACCTTCCGTCCCCGTGGACTTATCGTCCTTTTCTGATCTGCTGCGCCGCCAGGCGCCCGAACTGTTGCCCGTCAGCCGGCCCGGTGGACCGGACGCCGTGCCGGCGGGGTCACTGCCGCACGGCACCACGATCGTCGCGCTGAGGTACCCCGGCGGTGTGGTGATGGCCGGTGACCGGCGCTCCACGCAGGGCAACATGATCGCGGGCCGTGATGTGAAGAAGGTGTACATCACCGACGACTACACGGCCACCGGCATCGCGGGGACAGCGGCGATCGCGGTGGAGTTCGCCCGGCTGTACGCCGTGGAGCTGGAGCATTACGAAAAGGTCGAAGGCGTGGCGCTGACGTTTCCCGGAAAGGTCAACAGGCTCGCGACCATGGTGCGCGGCAATCTCGGTGCCGCGCTGCAGGGTTTCGTCGCGCTGCCGCTGCTGGCCGGCTACGACCTCGATGACCCCGATCCGCGGGCCGCGGGCCGCATCGTGTCGTTCGACGCCGCCGGCGGCTGGAACATCGAGGAGGAGGGCTACCAGGCGGTGGGCTCGGGATCGGTGTTCGCCAAGTCGGCCATCAAGAAGCTGTACTCGCAGGCCGTCGACGCCGATTCGGGGTTGCGGGTCGCCATCGAAAGCCTCTACGACGCCGCCGACGACGACTCCGCGACCGGCGGCCCGGATTTGGTCCGCGGCATCTATCCGACCGCGGTGATCATCGGTGCCGAGGGCGCGGAGGAGGTGCCGGAGGAGCGCATCGCGGCGCTGGCGCGCGCGGTCGTCGAAAGCCGTACCGCTGAAAGCACTTTGCGCACAAGTTCTGGGCCGTCAACAGACGCGCGGGGAGACTCGTGACCTTTCCATATTTCATCTCCCCCGAACAGGCGATGCGGGAGCGCTCGGAGCTCGCGCGCAAAGGCATCGCGAGGGGCCGCAGCGTCATTGTGCTGGCGTATTCCGGTGGGGTGCTGTTCGTCGCCGAGAATCCGTCGCGGTCGCTGCAGAAGATCAGCGAGCTCTACGACCGGGTCGGTTTCGCGGCCGCGGGTCGATTCAACGAGTTCGACAACCTGCGCCGCGGCGGCATTCAATGGGCCGACACCAAGGGCTATGCCTGCGACCGTCGCGACGTCACCGGCCGGCAGCTGGCCTACGTGTACGCCCAGACGTTGGGCACGATCTTCACCGAGCAGGCCAAGCCCTACGAGGTCGAGTTGTGCGTCGCGGAGGTGGCCCACTACGGCGAGACCAAACCGCCGGAGCTGTACCGCATTACTTATGACGGGTCGGTCAACGACGAACCGCATTTCGTCGTGATGGGTGGCACAACAGACCCGATCACCGCGGCGCTGAAAGAGTCCTACGCCGAGAACGCCAGCTTGTCGGAGGCGGCCAAGATCGCGGTCGGCGCGCTGAAGGCGAGCGCCAATGGCGGCTCGGAGCCGCGCAGCCTCGGGCCGTCGACGCTGGAGGTGGCGATCCTCGACGCGAACCGGCCGCGCCGCGCGTTCCGGCGGATCACCGGCTCGGCGCTGGAAGCGCTTCTGCCTGAAGAGGATTCGGGCGCGAAGAAGCCGGACGGCGGCGACTAGATCGTCGTCATGGCGGAATTGGTGACGCCCGAAGCGCCGATTCTGCCCTGGCCGCGAATCCTGCGGCAGAAGTGGCTGAACTTGTCGTTTCTGCATTGGGCAGTCGAGCCGGGCAGCATCGCCCACCTGTATCCGCCGGACACAGAGCCCGACACCTTCGAGGGCCGCAGTTTCGTTGGCATGGTGCCATTTCAGATGTCCGACACCGGCTTTGCCCGCGGGCCCGCGTTCTTCGGCACGTTTTTGGAGACCAACGTCAGGCTGTATTCGGTGGACGGAACGGGCCGACGTGGGGTGGTTTTCCTGTCCCTCGACACCAATCGGCTCGACATGGTGGCGGCGGGCCGGTGGATCTTCGGTGTGCCTTATCGGTGGGCCCGAATGGGTTACCGGGAGCAGGGGGACCGTCGCGTCTACACCTCAACGCTGCGCTGGCGGGGGGTCGCCGCATCAAGCTTCGTCGAGGTAAAGGTCGGTGCTCCGCTGACGTCCGGGCCGCTCGAGCATTTCCTGACGGCCCGGTGGGGATTACACGTCGTGCGCGGGCGCCGCACTTGGTATCTGCCCAACGAACACCCCGTTTGGGCGTTGCGCCGTGCCGAGCTGATCGGCTTCGAGGATGACGGTCTCCTCGCGTCCGTCGGGCTCGGCGATCTCGGCACGCGGCCGCCGGATCACGTGGTCTTCAGCGACGGCGTGCCGGCACGATTCGGGCTACCGGTGCGGTCGACGACGCCACGCGCGGTCATGCCGCCAACGCGTTGACAACCGCTTCCGCCTCGGTTCGGTCGGTGTAGAGGCGCCACACCGTGTCGGCGAGTTCGTCCGGGTTCAGCGTGGCCACCTCGACGTTGCCAAACAGATCCGCGTTGGCGGTCATCGCCTGATGAATGTCACCGCGGTCGATCAGGCCGCCGATCGTGATGGTGCCTGCATAGATTCCTTTCGGTTGCAGTGCCGCGTGCAGGGTGATCGCGTAGTTGCGCAGTGCCGCGGCGAAGAGCGCGAGACCTCCGAGTGGTGGCATCGGGACGACGCTGCTCAGACCACCGGCGAACAGTAATCC
>JBKOYU010000790.1:0-2438 GCA_046725575.1 Actinomycetota bacterium
GGCCGCCGGGCCGACACCGCTGCCCGGGGAGAACCCCGAGGTCAAGACGCCGGTGATGCCGCCTGCGCAGCAGGCCCCGGCGCCGACGCCCACCCCGACTGCGGCCGTCAGGCCCCCGCCGGTGCTCAAGGAGGGCGACGACTGCCCCGACTCCACGCTCGCCGTCAAGGGCATCAGCAACGAGCCGCAGTACGTCGTCGGGGACCAGCCGAAGTTCACGATGGTCGTCACCAACATCGGCCTGGTCGCATGCCAGCGCGACGTCGGCGCCGCGGTGCTCGCCGCCTACGTCTACTCGCTGGACAACACCCGCTTGTGGTCGAACCTCGACTGTGCCCCGTCGAACGAAACGCTGGTCAAGACGTTCCAGCCAGGTGAGCAGGTCACGACCGAGGTCACCTGGACGGGCATGGGCTCGGCGCCGCAGTGCCCGCTACCGCGTCAACCGATCGGGCCGGGCACGTACAACCTCGTCGTGCAGCTGGGCAATCTGAGGTCGGCCACGGTGCCGTTCATCCTCGCTTCGCCCGCTCAGGCACCGCCACCGGGCGAGGGCATGCCGCCCGCCGAACCCGCACCCGCACCGCAGGGCGGGTAGTTGCCGCTTAGCCGGCGTTGTCGGTGACGAGCTCTTCGTCCCAGCCGTTGACGTGTGGCTCCGCCGGCTCTTCAGGCTCGGGTTCGTGATGCTGGAGGTGCTCGGTGCCCGGCACCCCACCGAGGGCAGCGATGGCCTCTTGGATCATCGCCGCTTCCTCGTCGGTGGGGGTTGCGCCGGCCTCGAGCTCATCGAGGAGATCGGCGCGAACCCCAGCACCGTTGGCCACTTCCTGATCCGACAATTTGGCGTGGACGCGCGTGACGTATATCTGTTGGCCCAAACTCGATCCCGGCGCAGCGGCTGCGTGCTCCATCAGGGCGTCGTAGCGCTTCCGGACATTGCTCAGGGCCACAATCACCGCGGGTGAGGGTCTGCTGGTGCTTGCTGCGTCGGTCAGCGCGGCGCGCAACTTCCGCATGCCCGACAGGACGACATCCGCGCGCTTGTGGAACTTCGTGTCCTCTTGGAAAGGCAATGCGTCGATCGCCGCGGTGTACATGTGCATCGCCGCCTCGGAGAGACTGACGATGATCGATGAATCACCTTCCTGCGACACGGGTTGTCCCATGGGCCCCTCAATTCTCTAGCCGATCAAGTTCGATACCTGTGAGTACGGCTCGACCCTAGCGGTCCTTTCGACTTCACGTACACGTCAGTGTGGTGGTGGTGCGACGGCCCAACCCATGCGGCCCTAGTCTGAACCCGCATGGCCGCAGGCTCGGGCGAACGGAGGTCGGGATGACCGGACTAGTGCAATCCACTAGGGCCGCCGAGGATTCGGAACGCGGTGAAGGGAGCACCTATACAGAGCTGATACCGCCGACGGTTCCAGTTCGCCGCGGATCCAGTCGGTTCAGCTGGCCTGCGGTCGGCTGGTTTGCGGGTGGGGTAGCGGGCAGCCTCGCCATCGCGTGGTTCATCGTGCTCAGTCCTGGCGAGATCGGGTCGAAGGCACAGTGGTTCTTCGGCGCTGTCGTCCTTTGTGTCGTCATGGTGTCGATGTGGCAGCTGGTCACGATCCAGCGCGTGGCGAGGCAGGACGCCGCCGACGCCGCGGAGCGACATCGCAAGGAGCTGGCAGCCGCCGAGGAGCACGCGATGCGCGAACTCGCCATGACGCAGCGATTGCACCGCACTCAGATGGAAGCCCAGCAGCGGATGCACCACGCTGAGATGGAAACTCAGCGCGAGCTGGCGCGCGTCGAGCGCACTCACCTGACCAATCAGCTGCAGAAACAGGCCGTCATCGAGGTGTCGCGGGCCGTCACCGCCCACACCCAGATGCTCGCGACATTGTGGAATCAAGGCGCAAGCATCCTGCGCATCGAGGACCGCGATGAGCGCGAGCAGGCCATGAATCCGATCTTCGAACAGATCAGCCAAGTGGTGACGGACTTCTCTGTCGAGATCACCAACGCACACCTGCTCGTGCAGGATGACCGCCTGCATAGCGCGCTGAACCACGTCAACGAGGCCGCACTGATGGCGATCCGCGTAGCGGAGGACATGTACGACGCCGTCGTCGAAGGGCAGGCACCACAGCCGAATTCCATCCCGCCGCTGCAGCAGCTCATGCAAACGCGGGCTGCGGAAGCTCGCAGGCTCGCCTGGGACTTGGTCCGAACCGGAGTCGACGACACAAGGGCCGCAACGGAATAGCGAGAACCAGGCCAGCCGCTACAGGGCTTCGAAACGGCGGCGCGACGCCTCGATGTGTGCGAAGTATTTGTGCGTCCACACGCACATGGCGTCAACGGTCGCTCGCAGTGCTTGGCCAGGCTCGGTGAGCGTGTATTCAACCCGCGGCGGCACGGTCGGGTACACGTGTCGCTCGACC
>JBKOYU010000211.1:0-9732 GCA_046725575.1 Actinomycetota bacterium
GAGTATTCCCACGTAGCCGCGTTGCGGTGGTAGTCGAAAGCCGGTTCGCAGTTCATCACCAACTCGACCGTGCCGCTCACGCATCGCACCGTGCGCAGCAGGATGTGCTCGGCGTCCCAGTCCATCGGCGTGCGGCGATGCGTGCGGGACCGGGTATCGATGTCGTGCCACGGTCCCATCACCAGCGCATCGCGCACGATCACCCAGCCGGTGTGGGTCTGCCAGGTGGTCTCCAGGATCAGGCTGCCCGGCAGGTAGCGACGGGCGGCAGGCACCGACACGCCGTACGGGCCCAGCCGGAAGTGGCCCGCGCCGCGGTCCAGAATCGCGCCAAAGACGCTGGCGGAGTCGGGCCGGGGGACGCACAGCCATTCCACCGAGCCCGCCGATGAGATCAGGCAGGTGTTCTCGCAGTCGGACAGGAACGCGTAGTCGGCGATCGGCGGAAAGGGATTCCGCAACCCGCTGCCGGCATACGGGACCGGTGCCGTCACGGTGAACGGGGCTTCCGCCTCGTCAACTTGAACGGCCGACGCCCCGTCGGCCTCCGGTGCCCCGTCGGAACGCTCGGTTTGTTGCAGAACCATGCGGACATCATCGACTGCCGGGAGGCCCGGCGTCTACTTGTGTCGATGCGTGTCCGGCGGCGTTCGGCTCAGCGCCGGGCAAACTCCGGCACATGTTCGGGCAGCGGACCGATCGCGATGGCGTATCCCGCCGCTGTGCGCAGCGCCTGCACCTTGTTGGCGACTCGCACCAGAACAGGTGCTTTGACGGGTTGACCTGCCGAAACAGCAACCGCGATGACGCGGTTGTGGATGGCCCGCTGCACCGACTGGATCACCGCCGCGGGCAACCATCGCCGCGCCTGCACGCGGGCCAACTGCCTGGTAGAGACGGTGCCGCGGCGCAGCGGGCCGGCCAGTGCGCCAGCGGCCGCCACCGCGTCGGCGACGGCCAGGTTGATCCCGACCCCGCCCACCGGCGACATGGCATGCGCCGCGTCGCCGATCAGTAACAACCCGTCGGTGTACCAGCGCCGCAGCCGATTGAGCTGGACGTCCAGCAACTTGACGTCGTCGAACGATGTCAGCGACGTGAGGTGGCCGGCCAGCCATGGCGCCAGGGCCACCACCGCGCTGTGCAGCGTTTCGATGCCCTGCGCGCGCAGCTCGGCATCGCGGCCCTTCGGGATGACGTAGGCGCACTGGTAATAGTCGCCGCGATCGATGACGATGAGCCCGTGCCCGGTGTCGAGCACACCGGCAAGGCCGTGCGGGTCGTCGGCACTGCGCGGCAGCCGAAACCACCACACATCCATCGGCGCTCCGAAGCTCCTCGGCGTCAACCCCATTGCGCTACGCAGCGTCGACGAACGGCCGTCGCAGGCCACTGTCAACTCGGCATGCAGCTCGCGCAGCTGTCCGATCTTGTCGCGGTACGTGACACCGATCACCCTGTCGCCGCGGCGAATCGGCGCCAGCACTTCGGTGCTGCGCAATAGCCGGAACGTCGGCTCGTTCTCAGCGGCAGCGGCCAGCAGCTCAAGGAAATCCCACTGTGGAACAAGCGCAATGTGCTTGTGCGGACCCGGAATTCGGCCTAGGTCGATGCTCGCCTCGGCGCCCTGGATCTTCATGTTCAGCGTGTGGATCTCGCGGTGCGGCATCCGGGCGAATTCGTCGGCCAGACCGAGCTCGTCGAGCAGGCGAAGGGTGCTGGCATGCACGGTGTCGCCGCGGAAGTCCCGCAGAAAGTCGGCGTGTTTTTCCATCACCGTGACGTCGACGCCGCCGCGAGCGAGAAGCAGACCCAGCATGATTCCCGCAGGGCCGCCGCCGGCGATGATGCATGTGGTCTTCGCAGTGCTGTCTTCGTCGGCCGGCACTCGGTCATCTTCGCATCGAATACTCTGGCCGGGTGAGCGGGTTCCTCAACTGGTGGGACGGCGTCGAACTGTGGCTGTCCGGGCTACCGTTCGTCGCCCAGACCGCCGTTGTGATGCCCGTCGTGCTCGCTCTCGCATATGGAATCGCCATCCTTATCGATGGCGCACTGGGCAACGGGATCCGGCTGCTGCGGCGGGTGCGCCACCAAAACGAGGACGAGGAATGAGTGGACTGCCGCGCTCTCAGGTCACCCTGGTGCTCGTCATCCTCGTGGTGCTGGTGCTCGTGACGTGGCTGCTAACTCGTTAAATGGGCTTAAGGCCACACCGAGCGCGTTCGCAGACTCTGTTATTCTTCGCGCCATGCAGACAGCGTCCGGCAACAAGAGCGGCCATATCCTGGCCCTCATTGCCGTGGGATTCAGTGCTGTCGCTGATGTCTGTTGTTGTCGCTGACTCCATACCCGTCCGCGGTTTGGTGTCGGTAGCGGCTGTCTGGATGCCCAGGTACTGATTCCTCACCTTGCTTGCGTGACGGGCCCTCCTGTTCGTCCCCGCAAGGAAAGGTCACCAATGCTGAACATCCGTACGTCCTGGCGGTACGCCGCCGCACTGACCGCCACAGCGACGCTGCTCGCGGCGTGCGGTGGAGGTTCCAGTGATGTCGCAGGCGGCGGCAATCAGCCGGCCGCTGAGACAACGCTGACGCTCGTCGCCTACGCGGTGCCGGAGCCCGGCTGGAGCAAGATCATCCCGGCGTTCGCCGCCACGCCGGAGGGCAAGGGCGTGGCCGTGACCACGTCGTATGGTGCGTCAGGGGACCAATCGCGCGCCGTCGTCGACGGCAAGCCCGCCGACATCGTCAACTTCTCGGTCGAGCCCGACGTCAGTCGCCTGGTCAAGGCCGACAAGGTGGCCAAGGATTGGAACGCCGACGCCACCAAGGGCATCCCGTTCGGGTCGGTCGTTTCGCTCGTCGTCCGCAAGGGCAACCCGAAGAACATCAAGGACTGGGACGACTTGCTGCAGCCCGGGATCGAGGTCGTCACGCCGAGCCCGCTGAGTTCCGGCTCCGCCAAGTGGAACCTGCTGGCGCCCTACGCGGCGAAGAGCAACGGCGGCAAGGACCAGCAGGCCGGCCTGGACTTCGTCAACAAGCTGGTCACCGAGCACGTCAAGACGCGGCCCGGTTCCGGTCGAGAGGCCACCGACGTGTTCTTGCAGGGCACAGGTGACGTGCTGATCAGCTACGAGAACGAGGCCATCAACGTCGAGCGGCAAGGTAAGCCCGTCGAGCACATCAACCCGCCGCAGACGTTCAAGATCGAGAACCCCGTGGCAGTGGTGTCGTCGTCACAACACCTGGACAAGGCCACCGCGCTGAAGAACTACCTGTTCACCAAGGAAGGACAGAAGATCTGGGCGCAGGCCGGCTTCCGGCCCGTCGATCCGTCCGTGGCAGAGGATTTCGCCACCGACTTCCCGACGCCGCAGAAGTTGTGGACGATTGCCGATCTCGGTGGCTGGAATGCCGTGGATCCTGCATTGTTCGATAAGGACAACGGAAGCATCACGAAGATCTACAAGCAGGCGACTGGATGACGGCTACCGTCGAACCCAATCCGGAGGCGACCCGGCCCGCCCACACCCAGAACCGTGAGGGCGGCCGGGCGCCCAGCCTCTTCGGAGGGCGGTACGGGACGACATCGCTGCGGGTAGGCGCGGCATCCATCTGGCTGAGCATCATCGTGCTGCTGCCCCTGGCCGCAATCCTGTGGCAGGCCGCAGGCGGCGGCTGGCACGCGTTCTGGCAAGCGATCACCTCCAACGCGGCGCTTGAGTCGTTCCGGGTGACGCTGACGATCTCGGCCGGCGTCACGCTGGTCAACCTGATCTTCGGACTGCTGGTGGCCTGGGTGCTCAGTCGCGATGACTTTCCCGGCAAGCGGCTCGTCGACTCCGTGATCGATCTTCCGTTCGCGCTGCCGACCATCGTCGCGAGCTTGGTGATGCTTGCTTTGTACGGACCGAACAGCCCGGTGGACCTTCACCTGCAGCACACCAGATGGGGTGTGGGGATTGCGCTCCTGTTCGTCACGTTGCCGTTTGTAGTGCGCTCGGTGCAGCCGGTGCTGTTGGAACTCGACCGCGAAACCGAGGAGGCGGCCGCTTCGCTCGGTGCCAACAACCGGACGATCTTCACAAAGGTGATCCTGCCCGCGCTCTTGCCCTCGCTGTTGTCCGGAGCGGGGCTGGCGTTCTCGCGCGCCATCGGCGAGTTCGGTTCTGTGGTCCTGATCGGTGGCGCAGTGCCCGGGGAAACCGAGGTGTCGTCGCAGTGGATCCGGACGCTTATCGAGAACGACGACCGCACCGGTGCCGCCGCGATCTCCATTGTGCTGCTTGTGATTTCGTTCGTTGTGTTGTTCATCCTGCGGGCCGTCGGGTCACGGGCCGCCAAGCGTGAGGAGTTGGCGCGATGACGTTGTCACCGGCTGTGCGCCATCTGCTTCGCTACCTCGCGCTGGCCTATGTCACCGTCCTGGTCAGCGTGCCCGTCGCGCTGATTCTGTGGCGCACGTTCCAGCCGGGCATCGGGGCGTTCTTCGAATCGATCACCACACCGGCGGCGGTGTCGGCGCTGCAGCTGTCCTTGCTCGTGGTGGCAATTGTGGTGCCCCTGAACGTCCTGTTCGGCGTACCGACCGCACTAGTCTTGGCGCGCAACAGGTTCCGTGGCAAGAGCGCCTTGCAGGCAGTGATCGACCTACCCTTCGCGGTGTCACCGGTCGTAGTGGGTGTCGCGCTGATCCTGCTGTGGGGTTCGGCGGGATTGTTCGGGTTCGTCGAGAACAACCTCGGTTTCAAGATCATCTTTGGCTTCCCCGGCATCGTGCTGGCCAGCATCTTCGTCACGGTGCCGTTCGTGATCCGTGAAGTCGAGCCGGTGCTGCATGAGATCGGCACCGATCAGGAGGAGGCCGCCGCCACGCTGGGATCGCAATGGTGGCAGACGTTCTGGCGGGTCACCCTGCCGTCGATCCGGTGGGGCCTGACCTATGGCGTCGTCCTGACGATCGCGCGGACGCTCGGTGAGTTCGGCGCGGTCATCATGGTGTCCTCCAACCTGCCGGGGACGTCACAAACTCTCACACTGTTGGTGGCGGACCGGTACAACCGCGGCGCGGAATATGGCGCCTACGCGCTGTCCACGTTGCTGATGACGGTCGCGGTGATCGTCCTGATCGTTCAGCTGGTCCTCGACGCCCGCCGCTCGCGCGCGAGCAAGCAGGTTTAAGGAGACGAGACAAATGACCAACGCAATCATTGTGCGGGGTGCCAACAAGCACTACGGCGACTTCGCGGCGCTGGACAACGTCGACTTCGAGGTCCCGTCCGGCTCGCTGACCGCGTTGTTGGGGCCCAGCGGCTCGGGCAAGTCGACCCTCTTGCGCGCCATCGCCGGCCTGGATCTGCCGGACACCGGCACCATCACGATCAACGGTCGCGACGTGACCCACATCCCGCCGCAGCGCCGGGGTATCGGCTTCGTCTTCCAGCACTATGCGGCGTTCAAGCATCTGACCGTGCGTGACAACGTCGCCTTCGGCCTGAAGATCCGCAAGAAGCCGAAGGCCGAGATCAAGGAGAAAGTCGACAACCTGCTGGAAGTGGTGGGGCTCAGCGGGTTTCAGACCCGCTACCCGAATCAGCTGTCCGGCGGCCAGCGTCAGCGCATGGCGTTGGCGCGCGCGCTCGCGGTCGATCCCGAAGTGCTGCTGCTCGACGAGCCGTTCGGCGCGCTGGACGCAAAGGTCCGCGAGGACCTGCGGGCGTGGCTGCGCCGGCTGCATGACGAGGTGCACGTCACCACGGTGCTGGTCACCCACGATCAGGCGGAGGCGCTCGATGTGGCGGACCGCATCGCCGTGCTGAACAAGGGCCGCATCGAACAGGTCGGCTCACCGACGCAGGTATACGACGCGCCCGCTAATGCGTTCGTGATGTCGTTCCTGGGTGCGGTGTCGTCGCTGAACGGCTCGCTGGTGCGTCCTCACGACATTCGCGTCGGCCGCAATCCCGAGATGGCGATCGCCGGCGGCGACGACTCGGTCCAGGCCACGGGCGTGGTGCGAGCGATTATTGATCGAATTGTCGTGCTGGGCTTCGAGGTTCGCGTGGAACTGACCAGCGCGGCCGACCATACGCAGTTCACCGCGCAGATCACGCGTGGCGACGCCGAGGCCCTGGGGCTGAGGGAAGGCGACACGGTGTACGTGCGGGCGACTCGGGTGCCGCCGTTGCCGGGCGGCGCCGAAATCCCGCGGGCCGACAATGCCGACGAGGGAGAGCTTACGACGGCTTAACGCCCGAGCAGACGCAAAACGTCCCGACACGGTGGCCAGCCCCGCGTCTGAAGGATGTGCATCTGTTGAAACTTGATGTCGCATGCGATATCACGTTTGCGTTGCGGGTGGCTCCGCCGCGATCAAGCAGTGGCCGCGCGGACGAGCAGCGCCGGATGCCCGTCGGATCCGATCACTCGTCGAGTCGTAGCTGACGTCGCCCACCTCACCGCCGAGATCGACCGTCCCGCGTGGCTGAAGTGTGGCGGCGTCGACGACGGTTTCGGTCCCTGCGGCTTAATTCTTAATTCGTGGTCCAGATCGTGTTGCGCCGCGGGTCGTAGGCCAAGCCATCGGGATATTCGCCAGTCGGCGCCCGTGCGATCTCGGCGCCGGTGTTCTCGTCGATCGCGACCACCTGATTCTTGCCGGTCGCCGTCGCGTACACCCGTCTCAGCGTGCCGACGACCAATACGCCGTGCACGTGCGACAGGTTCGGCATAGTGCGTACCGCGCGTCCGGCCCCGGCGTCGATCTCGACCACCTCGCTCGCGCCGAGAAGCGCGACGAACAGCAATCCTCGTTGCGCATCGAGACTCGCGTAGTCAAACCGCGAATTATCGCCTGGAAGCGAAATCTCGGCGACGGGGCGCAGCGGCAGCGGCAAATTCGATTGTGGCGATCAATGATTCGCGGATCCCGTCGCGATCGCCGCGACGATCGTCAGTGCCTGCGGCAACCTGGCAAGCATCGGCTTACGCCGCCGCGCAGCCCTCGAGTACCTGATCGAAGCGATCCAACACCGTATCGGCCACCAAACGGTGCGGGCCAAGCGGGGCGGCCATCAGAATCCGTTGTGCGCGTGCGTATTCGGCAACGCGGTCGGTGATCCGGCCGTTGGCGAGGAACCATGGCGCGATGACTAATCGGGTGGCACCGCGCGCGCGCAGAATGTCGGTGGCCTCGGCCAGCGTCGGATGCGGCCCGGTGGCGAAAGCGGTGGTGGCGGCCCATCTTGTGTGCTGGACGAGGTAGTCGGCGACCGATGCGGTGCGCGCATTGGCTTGGGGGCGTGAGGATCCCACCGCTGTGACGAGGACGCCCACGTCGGGGTCGAGCTGGGATACTCCGGCGTGTGTCAGGCGTTGCCGAAGCACGGCAATGAGCCGGTCGTCCTCGCCGAGCACGTCGGCCAGCCGGGCGTCTGCGCCGGATTGTGCGATAACGGCCGGGATGTCGACGCGCGCGTGATACGCATCGGCGAGCAGCAGCGGCACCACCACGGCGTTGCGCCCAGTCGCGGCTAGCACGTCCCGGAGGTTGGGGAAGTTCTGCTCGCAGAACGCCACCTGGACGTCGACATCGCGTCGCATCATGCGGATGGTGTGCGCCACTTCGTGTGCCGATGCCGCGGATCGCGGATCGGCACTTCCGTGCGCCGTGAGAATCAGGGACGTCACGAGGCGTGCAAACCACATTCCGTCTTCGACTGGCCCGCCCACCGGCCGCTGCGCGGGTCGGCGCCCTCGGCGGGCTTCGCGGTGCACGGCGCGCAGCCGATCGACGGATAACCCTCGAACACAAGGGGATTGACCAGCACATCGTTGGCGTCGATGTAGTTCTGCATGTCCTCGTCGGTCCATGCCGCGATCGGGTTGATCTTCACCAACCCAAAGGCCTTGTCCCAACTAATGAATGGCGCGTTGGCGCGCGTCGGCGCCTCGACGCGGCGGATGCCCGTCACCCATGCCGAGTAGCCCCGCAGCGCCTTGCTCAGCGGCTCGACCTTGCGCATCCGGCAGCACTCGTTGGGCTCGCGTGCGAACAGGTCCTTGCCGAACAGTTCGTCCTGCTTGGCGACGGAGTTCTCGGGCGTGACGTTGACCACGTTGATGTCGTAGACCGCCTCGACCGCGTCACGGGTGCCGATGGTCTCGACGAAGTGGTAGCCGGTGTCGAGGAACAGCACATCCACGCCGGGGCGGATCTTCGCAGCGAGATCGACGAGCACCGCGTCCTGCATGTTCGACGCCACGATGTAGTTGCCGCCGAAGTTCTCGTCGGTCCAGCGCAGCAGGTCCGTCGCGCTGGCGCCAGCCAACTCGGCTGCGCCGCGCTCGGCGAGCTCCTGTAGATCAGAGTCGTGCATAAGGTCCGTCATCTGTCTCCTCGGCTCTTCGCGCAAGCGCTCATCGCAAATCCGCCTCGTCTGCTCGCAGGGCCCATGTAGCGAAACGCTCGCCCTGCTCGCGTTGTTTCACGAAATTGCGAACAATCCTGTCGATGTAGTCACCCAACTCGGTCGACAACACCTTGTGCTGGCGCAACTTGCGGCCGAAGCCGCTGTCCAGGCCGAGGCTGCCGCCCAGGTGCACCTGAAAACCCTCGACCGACCCACCGTGGCCGTCGTCGACCATCTGGCCCTTGAACCCGATGTCGGCGACCTGGATGCGGGCGCACGAGTTCGGGCAGCCGTTGATGTTGATCGTGACCGGCACGTCGAGCTGTGCGTTGATGTCCTCCAGCCGCTTCTCCAGCTCGGGTACCAGCACCTGTGCGCGGCCACGGGTCTCGGCGAACGACAGCTTGCAGTACTCGATGCCGGTGCAGGCCATCAGGTTCTTGCGCCAGTGCGACGGCCGTGACGGCAGCCCCAGCGCGTCCAGACCCGCGACCAGTTCGTCGAGCTTGTCGTCGG
This sequence comes from Actinomycetota bacterium, assembly GCA_046725575.1. Lineage (GTDB taxonomy): Bacteria > Actinomycetota > Actinomycetes > Mycobacteriales > Mycobacteriaceae > Mycobacterium. Next base: position 8,933 of record JBKOYU010000211.1, read on the forward strand.
GAACATCGAGAATGACCAGCTTCTGGTAGGGCGTGAAGCGGATCCGGTCCGAGCCTGCGGCCGCGGCCAGGTCGGCCACCTTGGTCAGGATCGTCCCGGACACCCGGCCCGCGATCGGCGCGACACCGACGGCGTTCAGGCCGTTCTTCAGCTTCTGCACGCCGACGTGGTCGATCGGATGCTTGACGGGCTCGGGCGCTGGGCCGTCGATCAGCTTCCGGCCCAGGTATTCGTCCTCGAGAACGTTCCTGAATTTTTCGATGCCCCAGTCCTTGATCAGGAACTTCAGCCGCGCCTTGGCGCGCAACCGGCGGTAGCCGTAGTCACGGAACACCGAGGTGACGGCCTCCCAGACGTCGGGCACCTCCTCGAGCGGAATCCAGGCGCCGACGCGCTGGGCCAGCATCGGGTTCGTCGACAGGCCGCCGCCCACCCACAGGTCGAGGCCGGGCCCGTGCTCGGGATGGTTGACGCCGATGAACGCGACGTCGTTGACCTCATGGGCGACGTCCTGCAGGCCCGAGATGGCGGTCTTGTACTTGCGCGGCAGATTGGAGAACGAGGGGTTGCCGATGTAGCGCCGGACGATCTCCTGGAGAGCCCAAGTCGGGTCGAGCACCTCGTCGAGCGACTCGCCGGCCAGCGGCGAGCCCAGCACTACGCGGGGGCAGTCGCCGCAGGCCTCGGTGGTCTGCAGACCGACCGCGGCCAGCCGCTCCCAGATCTGCGGGACGTCCTCGATCTGGATCCAGTGGTACTGCACGTTCTCGCGGTCGCTGATGTCGGCGGTGTCGCGGGCG
>JBKOYU010000916.1:0-3085 GCA_046725575.1 Actinomycetota bacterium
AAGTAGTTCGCGCGAGAAGGTGAGCATGCCTGCCATGCGGACCTTGTCCCTCGGGTCGCCGCCTTCCTCCTCCACGCGCTGCAGAACCTCATCGGTGCTTCGGTGCTCCCACGCGTCCAGCAGCGCGTCGAGGAAGACCTGCCGGCTGGCAAAGTGCCAATAGAAGCCGCCCCGGGTGACGCCGAGAGCCTTCGCGAGCAGGTCCACCCGCACCGCATCGGGGCCGCCCCCGGCGAGCGCCTGCAGCCCGGCTTCGATCCATGTGCTCCGCGGTGTCCGGGTCTGGGCGACCATCACGGCTCCCTCTCAACAGGGGCTTGACGCCAATTCCTCGTCAAGCATACACTAATGTATGTTTGGTTCAGCGTTGCTCGGCACGGCCGAACACACCGCACGCCCGTGGCGAATCCACGAGATCGCCAACGACTTTCATGTGCTCGACGTATGGGCGCTGCCGACGCCAGGCGGGCCGGATGACTTCCCGCACCTGGTCCGGCTGATGGCCACCTTCGACCCCGCTGAAACGTCGCCGGTGGTGCGCGTCCTGTTCGCGATCCGGTGGACGCTGGGACGTGTGCTTGGCCTCGACAGCCGGGAAACCGGTCTTGGCGCGCGGGTTCGGAGCCTCCGTGATCGGCTGCCTGCCGACTTGGCCGACACCCCAACCGATTTCGACACTCATCTGTTCACGCCGCTGTATGTCACCGACGACGAGTTCGCACTTGAGATCGCCAACCAGACCGTGCACGGCGTCATGCACGTCGGCTGGGTACCGGATGGAACGGGCGGTTATCGCGGCCAGATGGCCGTCCTCGTGAAGCCGAACGGAGCCCTCGGGGTTGCCTACCTGGCGGCGATCGCCCCGTTCCGTCACCTCGTGGTGTACCCGCTGATGATGCGCGACATCGGACGCGCATGGCGGCATTCGCGGCTCCGAGCCTAAATCAGGGTGCCGGCGCGGGCTGTGGTAGCAGCGGCGGTGGGGGCTCGGGTGGCAGCGGCGGCGTCGGGTTCGCGGGCATTCCCGGCGGGGGCGCCGCGTTGGGGTCCAGCGGGCGCTGCGTGAGAAGCAGCAGCGCGTCGCGTCCGCTCACTTCCTGTGTCTGGTATGCGTGCCAGATGTCGCGCAGATACGACAGGCTGCGCGGTTGGTTCGCGTCGGGTGGAGCGTCGGTGGTGCCCGGTGGCAGGTTCTCGGGGCTCGACAGGTGCGGCACGCCGTCGGGTGGTGCCGGTAGACCGTCGGCGGCGGCCTGGACGGTGCCATCCGTCGCAGGTCCTGGTCCCGGCGCGGGGGTAACGGGTGCTGGCAGGGGTGCTGCCACCGCAAGGGGTGCTGGGGCTGGTGCAGGAGCGGGCGCCGCGTCGACCGGCGCTGCAGGTGGTGCGAAAGGTATCACCGGGTTTGGCGTAACTGGATCGGCTATCGCCGGGTCAGCCATCGCCGGTGCGGCGAAAAGCAATGTCGCGATCACGCTCGGCCCGCCTATCAGCGCGGTCAGTACCGTCGCCTTGACATCGATCGTCACCGATGCCCCCTTCCCGTTACCGCGCTTGTGCGGCCTACTGGGTGCTTCAGTCTGGCTGGCAAGATTGTTACACCTGTGCCCCTGTGATGAAGCGGTTAAAAAGAATTCGGCGCTGGAGAACACGTTTCACTTGGAGTTTGACGTAACCCGCCTCACCATCCCCCAACTGTGGTGTAGCAATGCGATAGGGCACTAGACAATGTCATACGAGGAGTGCATCTATGCCGTCTCCGGACCTCCCGCCCGACTTCGATTTCACCGACCCCGATATCTACGCCGAACGGCTGCCCATCGAGGAATTAGCGCACATGCGCAAGGTGGCGCCGATCTGGTGGAACGAGCAGCCGAAGGGCGTCGGCTGTTTCGACGACGGCGGCTTTTGGGTGCTGACCAAGCACAAGGACGTCAAGGAGGTGTCGCTGCGCAGTGACATCTTCTCCAGCAATGCAAAGACCGCGCTGCCGCGCTACCGCGAGGGCGCCGACCCCGAGTCGCTCGAGCGGGGCAAGGTTGTCCTGCTCAACCAGGACGCGCCGCACCACACCCACCTGCGCAAGATCATCTCGCGGGCGTTCACTCCGCGCGCCATCGAGCGGCTGCGCGACGAGCTCGATCAGCGTGCGCAGAACATCGTCAAGGCGGCCGCGGCGGAGGGCTCGGGCGACTTCGTCGAACAGGTGTCCTGCGAACTTCCGCTGCAGGCGATCGCGGGCCTGATGGGCGTCCCGCAGGAAGACCGCAAGAAGCTCTTCGACTGGTCGAATCAGATGGTCGGCGATCAGGACCCGGAGTTCGCCACTAATGACCCGATGGCCGCCTCCATCGAGCTGATCATGTACGGGATGCAGATGGCCGCCGAACGGACCAAGAACCCCGGCGACGATCTCGTCACCAAACTGGTGCAGGCCGACGTCGAGGGACACAAGCTCTCCGACGACGAGTTCGGCTTCTTCGTCATCCTGCTGGCGGTAGCGGGCAACGAGACGACGCGCAACTCGATCACCCAGGGCATGATGGCGTTCACCGAATTCCCCGACCAGTGGGAGCTGTTCAAGAAGCAGCGGCCGGCGACCGCGGCCGACGAGATCGTCCGCTGGGCCACCCCGGTGACGTCATTCCAGCGCACCGCGTTGGAGGACACCGAGTTGTCGGGCGTGAAGATCAAGAAGGGTCAGCGGGTGGTGATGTTCTACCGCTCCGCGAACTTCGACGAGGACGTCTTCGACGATCCGTATACGTTCAACATCCTGCGAGATCCCAACCCGCACGTGGGTTTTGGCGGCACCGGCGCGCACTACTGCATCGGCGCGAACCTGGCACGGATGACGATCGACCTGATATTCAACGCGATCGCCGACCAGATGCCCAACCTCACGTCGATCTCACCGCCGGAGCGGCTACGGTCGGGCTGGCTCAACGGCATCAAGCACTGGCAGGTCGACTATCTCGGCCGGTCGAAACAGCCCGTCGCGCAGTAGTCGGATAGTCGATGTTGACGTCCTCCGGGCGGGTGAATCCGCCGGATTCCACCCCGGGTTGGGTTGGAGCAGTAATTC
>JBKOYU010000847.1:0-4565 GCA_046725575.1 Actinomycetota bacterium
GAGCGACACCGTCCGAGATGGACAGCCCGGTCACGATTTCACGGCCGCCGTGGGTAAGGTCGCCGAGGTCGATTCCTCCCAGCCGCGTGGGCCCCGCGACATGGAGCTGCGGGCCCGGCGTATAGAGCTGCACAGTCTCCGGCCACCCAACCCCGCCGGCATTGCAGTGTATGACCATAGCGGCGTCGCCCCCGCCCCCCGTCAGGTCGCCAAACGCCACCTTGTAGGCGCCGGTGTCGTAGTTCAACGCGATCCCGACGTTTCCGGGGTGCCCCTCTTGTGGCGGCAATTGCCGGCTTCTCAGTTGGCCTGGATCGTGCTCGCACAGCGCCGGCACGGGCGCGCGCTGCAAGTACTCGAACGTGACCGCGGGGCTGCCGGGCGCGGGCACCGGGGTCGCAGGGGTCGCCGGGGTCGCCGAGGTCGCCGAGGTCGCCGGGGTCGCCGAGGTCGCCGGATCGGCTTTAGACAGCTCTGTTGTGTGCGCACAAGCGGCCACTGCGACGGCCGACAGAAGGCCAATCAGCTTGACGGCCCGGGACTGAAGCAGCACCCGCCGGTGCGAAACCTCGGCGCACATATCGGATCCGCTTCGGTTGAGGTGACTATTGGTCGCTTCCATCAGTGTCACCGTCATCACCCCAACCGGTAGGAATCGCGCGAGAGCCGGAGGAAGTGACCGGTGCTGCTGTCGGTGCACGTCACCCCCGATGGCTCAACGTCGCAGGTGATCATGCCGACAGATCGGGTTTGGCCATAGTCGAGTGTCGGTGGTGGGGGATCAACGATCACACCCCCCTGACAGCCCAAAGATGCCGGGGTGCCCTGGAAGAGATCGTATTCACGCCCCCCCAAAGGACAATCCGGTAGCGGTGGCTGGGGATAGGTGTGATTCAAGACCTGGCATACGACCGCGCTTGTGCCCATGGCGCAGACGATGTCTCCCGACGGGGACCGAAAATCGATTTCGTCATCTGCGGTTGCGGTGCCCGCCAAGCCGATGGTTGCCGCAACGGTCGCCGTGGCGATCAGCGCGACCTTTGTGATTCGCATGGCCCGCTGGCGGTACGAAATTGTGGTCATGTTGGTGTCCTTTCGGGACGGACATCTCCGTGGTGTGGGGTGCTGCGCGGCGCGGGTCGTTAGCTGAGCCCGGCTGTGACAGCCGTTCATGCAAAGAGTCTCGCAGACGCCTTGGCAAATCCTTGGGGGTTCTTGGAACGGCAGCAGCACAACCATTCACCCGGTACCGCCGCGTTTTGGGCACGGCGGCCGGCACCGCGCCTGGTGCTGGGACGAGCACTTCCCAGGCTTCTTCGCGGGGCAGGGCTACCGCGTCCTGCGAACTACTAACGGCTGTGGTCAAGCCTCCGTCTAGACAAGCGCGGCGAGGATACTGTTCGATGTGTGCCGCTGCGTCATGTGGATCCCAACAGGAAGCGTGGCCCCATCTACAGGGCCACCGTTCGATTCGGGCGCACCCGTGCGGGATTGTTCCTTGGACATCATTTTTCGCCTCGCGTTGACCCGTGGGTGCCCGGCTGACCAATGGGCGCGGTTTCGGTCCAGTCGTCAACGCGCCGCTCATCACCACCGGTGCCAAGTCGGGCCAGCCGCGACAGGTGTTCGTGGCGTACTTTCACGACGGCCCCACCCCGATTGTCATTGCGTCCAACTACGGCGGACCAAGGCATCCGCAGTGGTATTACAAGCTGAAAGCGCAGCCCGACTGCGAATTCGGCGGCGAGCGATTTCAGGCGACTCAAGTCACCGACCCCGACGAGTACGAGCGGCTGTTTGCGCTTGCCCAACAGGTCAACGCCGGATGGAGCGACTATCGCGTGAAGACGGCGTCGGTGGGGCGGCAGATTCCCGTTTTCCGGCTCAAACCGCGCTAAGCGGCGGTCGGCGGAGACGGCGAGGTGGTAGCTCGCCGCGAACTGCGGCCCCCGACGTGGCCCCCGCCATCCAAGCTATAGCACTCTGAAATAGACTGTGCTGCAAAGAAACTCGCAGCAGTTAACTTGTAATGGTGCGAGTTCCTACATAGGGGGCGGTTGCGGCTGGGGGCTGGCGCGCGCGGGTTGCGGCCACGGACATGGATGGCAGGGGCTCATGGCTCGCCAACGACAGGGAATCTCAACTCAATCGCGGAGAGCTGAGATAGCCAAGACGACAAGTGTGCCTGGTCGAAACCGTGCAGTTCAAACGACAGCCGATTGCCCACCCCCGGCTGGTCCGTCACTTCCCCCGACACGTCTAGAGCCCCATTCGGGTTGCACTAGATCGACAGAGTGATCCAGTCCTCCATGCTCTGAAGGACGGCCGCATCGAAAAGGTTGTCGTTGATGAACTTCAGTCCCTCAGCGAATCTGTGGATCTCCTCGGCACGGAGTTCCGCAGTGACGTGGGCCGTGAAACCGCCGGCCCGAACCTCGAGTGTCGATCGAACCCAATTGCCGTCCCAGTAGTCCGTGGTCCCCGGATGCGCACGCCCGAGCAGAACGATGGAGAGATGGTCGGCATCGACAGAGCCGAGGACGAGACTGGGTTCCACCGCCCGATCGTCTCAGGCTCGCCGGCTCGCCGGCTCGCCGGCATGGGTCTGCCAGAATGATGACGCAGGTGGCATCTCCGGTTAATTGTTCTCGGTGGCCACCATTTTGTGCCGCGGCCGGTATGATCCTGCCCAGTGATTCTGAGGGTGGCTCAACATGCCTGTTACAGCAGGTCAGGCCAAACTAATTCGGTCTGTCGGCGTCGTCTGAAAACTGACCCCGTGTCACTCGCAAACCTGGCGATTCGCCCGCTTCGGCCCGCGCCTGTTCGAGCAGTGGCACGGCCCCGGGGTACCCCTCGGCGTAGATTCGGACCGCGGCAAGCAGCACCGCCGCTTGCGCGCGAACGGTCCCAGCTGGGAGCCGCTTGAGCGCTCTGTCAAGCAGCGTACGTGCCCGTGGAAGATCGCCTGCGTCGAAATGGTGTCTGGCTGAGCGTATTTGGCGCTCAGGGGTATCGCCGCCCAGGCCGATCCCGATATCGAGCAGTTCGGCCGCGGCCGCGGGGGCGCCGCGCATGCGGGCCAGCGTTGCAGCGTCGTCGAGAGATTGCAGCATCTCCGGCGATGCGGTCACAGACGCCATCGCCAGATGCCGGGCACGCGACTCCGGGTTGTCGACGACCCCGCCAAGCCGGCGGTGCATCTGGCGCTTGAGTGCCGGCGCGGCACGGTCGTAGACGCCGCGCGCCAGCAGCGGATGAGCGAAGCGGACGCGGTTGCCGTCGAGTTCTACAACGGCTTCGTTCTCGGCGCCCTGGAGCAGTGTCGTCACCCGTTCGAGATCCGAATCGACCACCTTCGCTACGAGTTCGACCGTCGGCGCGGCGGCACAAGCCGCCGCCAGCAGAACATCCTGCACATCACCGACGAGATTGCCGATCCTGGCATCGACAAGCTGAGTCAGCGTTGCGGTCAGCCCCACCTCGCCGATAGCCCCATCCCGCAGCGCACGCCCGAGTTCGAGGGCGTAGAACGGATTTCCGCCTGACACCTCATAGATCTGCACCATCGTGGGCCGGGAGAGCGATCGACCGAGCCGCTGCGACAGCACATTGTGCAGGCGACCAAGGGTCAACGGCTGCACCTGAATCCGTGGTACGCCTCCCGGGTGAGCGCGGTGAAACCAGGAAATCGCCTCAGCGCTATCGGGGTCATCACGCGCCGTACACAGCACACCCACCGGACCCGTCAGCCGCCGCACGACATAAGAGATGACACGCGCACTCGACGGATCGAGCCAGTGCAGATCGTCGATCGAAACCAGCAGCGGCGCCTGCGCAGCGAGCTGTTCGACCGCCGCGAGACAACCGGCCGCGACCGCCTGCTCGTCGGTCGCCATATCGCTGTCGTCGACGTCGGCGCGCAACTGCATCCGGTCCACCGCGCGCCGCTGCGGGCCGGGCAAGCCCGCCCAGACAGCGGAATCAATCGTGCGCACCAGGTCCACTCGCGACGCGTAGGAGTAGACCGACTCGGCCGCGTTGGGGCGCGCCGTCAACAGGCGGAACCCGCGAGCGCGCGCCTGCTCAAGGACGGCCGAAAACAGGGTGGTCTTCCCGATACCGGCCTCGCCCTCGACTAGCAAGAATCCACCATCTCCGCCTGCGCGGGAGAGGAACTCGTCCACGGCCGCCGCCGTGGTCTCAGACCTCATAACCGCGGCCCCGCCAGGTCTGCGGCTTCGTTCTCGCAACTCGTATCGACCGCCGCTGGTCATCGAACGTCCGCCCTGCCCAGCACAGGAATGTGTTGTGGCGACGCTCCCAACCCACGCGAAAAACCATGCTCCCCCAGAAACACTTGCGTAAGCAAGCACCGCACCCTGCGGGCAAACTAACACACAATCGACGCCTGCGTAAGGACAAGTCGGATGAGAACATGACATCAGGAATGACGACCTACAGACGAACTGGGGCGTCGAATCTCACCGCCGTGTCATATATGACGCCAAGAACGAGCCGGATGGCGCAGGAGTGTTTGTGGGTATCCTGCGCAGCGGTAACAC
>JBKOYU010000622.1:0-2059 GCA_046725575.1 Actinomycetota bacterium
GCTCTACGAGGGCGCATCCGGACTGTCCACCTCGCTCAATGATCCGGCGCCGTGGGCGCGTGCCCGCGCAGCAGCCGAGGCCCTGATCGACCGGGCAATAGGCCGCCCGGTCTGAGAAATCACGTCCCGGCCGCTTATTTCGACGTCGTTGCCGCTGCAAGGATGGCGTCGGTGACTGCAGTGGGAGAAATCGCCACGACAGCTTTCTGGGCGCGACTGGCGATATCCAACAGGTAGCGGCGCTTGGGCCGACGCGATGTCAGCGCATGGTTGACGGCCTTGGTGACCCGTTTTGGATCAGCAGCGAGTTTTTGCATGCGCCCCAACAGTTTCCGGCTGCCGGCAAGATGTGATGCGTACAGTTCGCGATGCTGCTCAGACAGTCCTTTGGTCATGATGTCGTAGTCGTTCAGGACATCGCCCCACATGTCGGTACGGATCGGCCCGGGCTCGATGAGCGAGACGGGAATTCGCCACGGACGCAGCTCCATACGCAGTGCGTCAGCCAACGATTCGATTGCGTACTTCGATGCGTTGTAGGCGCCGGTGCCCGGTGTGGTGATCAACCCGCTGACCGAGGACATGAACACCACCCGGCCGCGGGCGGCGCGAATTTTCGGCAGCACCGCCTGGGTCACCGCGATCTGGGAGATGACGTTGACGTCGAGTTGCTGTGTCAGGTCATCAAGGGACAGTGCTTCGACCGGCCCGTTCAGGATTATGCCGGCGTTGTTGACCACACCGTTCAGCGCAGCGGGAAGCCGATCAGGAAGCGCTGCAATGGCGGACCTGTCAGTGATGTCGAGCGGGATCGCATGCACATTGGGCAAGCGGTCGAGGCTGTGCAGGGCCGCGTCGGATCGCGCGGTAGCATAGACGTCCCAACCCCGTTCGCTCATGTGCTCGGTGATCGCAAGACCGATGCGTCTGCCGGCGCCGGTAACCAATACGGAAGGCATGTGCTCTCTTCTCTTCTCTCTACGTATATGGGGGACTGGTCAGACGGCTTGGGGTCGTGGACGATTGCCACTACTGGAAAGGCTCTTCTGCCATGCCAGAAGACCTGCCACGCCGAACGTCTCTAGCGCTATTGCCGACACCGTGATGGGATGCGGCCTTCCGCGCTGTTGCCACGACCGCAGTCGGGCGAGACCACCGACGAAGATGGTCGAGAGCGCGAACGTCACGACCGGCGACTGCTCGACACGTCCGAGCTGAGACCACATGAGAGGTCCGGCCGCCAATTTGAACACGTTGGCATATCGCAGAGAGCTGTCCACCGTCGGCACCACGTCCGGAGAACCGCCCGGGACACCCTGCGGGCCACGGACGATCTCGCCGATCGCGCTGGCCATGGGTATGACGGAGAGCACGGCTAACGTCCGCTGCAATCCTCGCCGACTGCTGTCACCGTGCGCCATGAATCACTCCTTGTATACCGATTGGTTTACTTACGGTGGCCGACGCTACACGTCTTTGCGCGTGCTGTAAACCCATCGGTGTGCCCTGGGTGTATGTAAGCAGCTTTCGGCGGCCCGAATGGGCTGCGGCCCCGTCGCTTTCGCTCATTCGTCGTCGAACATGAGCGCGGCCGCCCGCTGCCAGGTCGAGACCTGGAAGTGGATCAGCGCGGCAAACGCGGCCACGGCGACCAAGACGCCGGCGATCAGCGCCGCGATAAGCAAGTGTTCGAAGACGACGGCTGCCAGTAGCCCGACCGCCGAGCCGGCCAGCACGGCGGTGACGAGCCCGACCATCGCCGAGATCGTCAGGAACTTCTGCCAGCGCCCACCCCCAATGCCCTGCATCCGCAGTCGCTCCGCAGGCGGGACGCTGAGCAGATAGTCGACGAGTTCGGGCGCGTACTGAAAGTAGTAGTTCGGTGTCGAACGACTCGCCGGCGAGGCATCGGCGTCGAAACGAACTCTTTACCAACACTTTCCGAGTAAGACGGCAGTGGTTGAGGAATATTTGCGCTGCATCCAGCAAGGTGTCGGCGACCCCATCCGACCGGGAGCGGACGCCGCCAACCACACCCCCCGCGAGCGCATACTCGCCC
>JBKOYU010000143.1:0-7403 GCA_046725575.1 Actinomycetota bacterium
AGATGTGTATAAGAGACAGGTCGCAGGGCTACCTCGCGATGGACGAGTACGAGAACCGGCTGCAGGCCACCTTCGCCGCCCACACCACCGCCGAACTGCGCCAACTCGTCGCCGACCTGCCGCTCGCGCAGCTTCTCCGCAACGATCCGCAGCGCCAGGCCGCCCGACGGCGCGCCGCACGGCTGGGTGTGCGGATTCACCACGGCGCGTATCTGGCGATGGTCGACATCGTGCTCACGGTGTGGCTGGCGGTCGGCCTCACGGCAGGCGCCTGGTATTTCTGGCCGATCTGGCCGATCGTCGGCGCGGGCATCGGCGTCGTCTCCCACGCCATCCCCATTCGCTTCGCGACCCCGGGGCTATGTCACGCGCGTCCAGCTATCGACGGCCGCCGCCAGTTCGGCGGCATCAGGTAGCCGCTCGCTCGCCCAACCGACATAACTGTCGGGACGGACGAGCACCGCGTCGGGCAGCTCCGGATGATTGTCGACGGCGTGCACAATGTCGGGCCGATTCAGCTCCACCGGCGCGGCCGTCACCAACACGAATTTGCCTTCGCGCAGCAGCTCGTAGACTCGCTTGCCGTCGCACACGATGTCGGGCATGCGCCGGCCGACCATCCAGTCGTCGCCACGATGGTGCGGATAGGCGATGCCGATGCCGCTGAGCCGCTCGGCGAGTAGTCGCCTGCCGCGAGGCACTCGGGTAACGGTTCCAAGGAGCGCGCTGCGCAGCAGGCGCCGCGGCGTGGAATTGCTGAGCACCAGCTGGTTGAACGCGTCGGTCAGCCGCAGCACGCTGGCACCGACGGGATGGCGCTCGGCCTCGTAGCTGTCCAGCAGCGAGGGCGGCGCCGACCCGCGCACGGCAGCGGCCAGCTTCCAACCCAGGTTCATCGCGTCGCCGATGCCGGTGTTCATGCCCTGCCCGCCGAGCGGTGAGTGCACGTGGGCGGCGTCGCCCGCCAGGAACACGCGGCCTTTCCGGTAGTGCCTTGCCTGCCGTCGCTCACTGAGAAACCTTGAGCTCCAGCGCATCTCGGTCATACCGAAATCATCGCCGGCGATCCGGCCGAACGCCTCTCGCATCTCTTTCTCGGTAACCGGCTCGGTCAACGGCGCCTGCTCGCGCAGCCGGTCCCACGCGATGGCACGGAACCAGCCGTCGCCGAACGGGATGATCAGCACGACGCCCTTTTCGTTGGCAACGCCGAATAACGTCTCGTCCGGTGCGCGGGTCAGCTGCACGTCGGCCAGCAAGATGTGTGTCTCGTATTGCTTCCCGACGAAGTCGATACCGAGCTGGCTGCGCACGGTGCTGTGTGCGCCATCGCACCCGACCACGTATGCCGTGCGCACTGTGTCGCCGCCCACGCACTCGAGGGTGACCCCATCGCCGTCCTGCGTCAGGCCGGCCACCTTGGCGCCGCGGACGATGTCGACCCCGAGCTCGTCGGCGCGGGCCTGCAGCATCCGTTCCGTTCCGCTTTGCGGGACGATGAGCACCATCCCGAAGCGGGTGGGCAGCTCGCGCAGGTCCAGCGTCGTCCCGCCCGGCGGGGCGACCTCGCGCACCGGAACCCCCCGCGGCAGCAGATCCTCGGCCAGACCGCGCGCGTCGAGCAGCTCCAGAGTCCGTGCATGCACCGCGAATGCCCTAGTGATGTTGGGCGTATCGGTGCGCTCTTCAAGCAATCGCGCCTTGGCGCCACCGAGCGCAAGCTCGCACGCCAGCATCAGCCCCGTCGGTCCGGAACCGACCACGACAACGTCGGGAGTACCCACGAGGCCGGATAGTAGCTGCAGGCGCCCACGTAGACTGGCGTTAAACCAACGCCCTTACCCCGGCTGACACCCCGACCACCCACACGATCGGAGTGCCATGCTAGCCATCCTGTTCGGCCATGCCGTCGCAGCGGCGCTCGCCCCGCTACTTGTGTGTCGGTGGGGCCGGATGGCGTTCTATCCCCTGGCGTTGGTGCCGCTGGGCTCGCTGATCTGGGTGGCGCTGCACTGGCCGCGACCGGGTAAAGCGACGACGGCCAACGTCGAATGGTTGCCCGAGCTGTCGATCAACATCACACTTCGATTCGATGCGCTTGCCGCGATCATGAGCGTCCTGGTGCTCGGAATCGGCGCGCTGGTCCTCTTTTATTGCGCCGACTACTTCCATCACCACGACGGGCACACCGAAAACCGGTTGCCCAGTTTCGCCGCCGAGCTCGTCGCGTTCTCCGGCGCGATGTTCGGTCTGGTGGTCAGCGACAACATGCTGGTGCTCTACGTGTTCTGGGAGCTCACGACGGTGCTGTCGTTTCTCCTGGTGGGCCACTACGCCGAGCGCGCCACCAGCCGCCGCGCCGCCACTCAGGCGCTGTTGGTGACGACGTTCGGCGGGCTGACGATGCTGGTCGGCATCGTCGTGCTCGGCAACAGGTCCGGCACCTACTTGTTGTCCGAACTGATCGCGGCGCCGCCGACCGGCCCGGCGGCATCGATCGCCGTGGTGCTGGTGCTGATCGGCGCGCTGGCCAAATCGGCCATCGTGCCGATGCATTTCTGGCTGCCGGGTGCGATGGCCGCACCGACACCGGTCAGCGCCTACCTGCACGCCGCGGCGATGGTCAAAGCGGGCGTCTATCTCATTGCGCGGATGAACCCCGGCTTCGCCGACTCGCCGCCATGGCGGCCGACCGTGGTGATCCTCGGCGTGCTCACCATGTCGTTGGCGGGCTGGCGCGCTGTACGCGAATACGACCTGAAGTTGATCCTGGCGTTCGGCACGGTCAGCCAACTCGGGCTGATCACGGTGATGGTCGGCGCCGGCGGCGGCGATCTGATGCTGGCCGGGCTGGCCATGCTCTGCGCGCACGCGATGTTCAAGGCATCGCTGTTCATGGTCGTCGGCGTCATCGATCACGCCACCGGCACCCGCGACATCCGCAGGCTGGCCTGGCTCGGGCAGCGCAGCCGACCGCTGCTCATCATCGCCGTCGGCGCGGCCGCGAGCATGGCCGCACTGCCGCCGTTCCTCGGCTTCGTCGCCAAGGAGGCCGACTTCGAAACCGTCGCGCACGCACCGTCGCTCGGCGCCGCGGCGCCCTACGTACTCGCAGGCATTGTGCTCGGTTCCGTGTTCACCACCATCTACAGCCTGCGATTCCTTCTGGGGGCGTTCGGCCGCAAGGGATTACCGGAACCCAGCAAGCGGGTGGCCGAAATGCACCGCCCTGTTACGACTTTCCTCATCCCGCCGGCGATCCTGGCCGCCGCTGGCTTGGTGTTCGGTGTGTGGCCGGCCGGCCTGGACCAAGTTCTCGACACCTACGCCGACACGGTGCCCGGCAGCGAGAACTACGACCTGGCGCTGTGGCACGGGTTCGGCGCGCCTCTACTGTTGTCGGCACTGGTGGTAGCCGTCGGCGCGACGGCGTACTTCGGCCGGGCGCGGTTGCGGCGGTGGCGCACGGTCCGTCAACCGCTTGGCAACGCCGATCGCATTTACGACGCGGTGCTCCACCACGCCGATTTGTTCTCGGTGCGGCTCACCGCGTTCATCCAGCGGGGCTCGATCCCTGCCACCCAGTCGGTGATCCTGTCCACGCTGGTGCTGGTTCCCGTGATCGTCCTCGCCCTCGGCGCCCGCGACCGGCCCGACTTCGCGTTGTGGGGCTCGCCGCTGCAGGTGGTGGTCGGGCTGGTGATCCTGGCCGCGGCATTGGGCGCGACCCTGTTGCGCAACCGGCTGGCCGCCGTGCTGCTGGTCGGCGTGACCGGCTACGGCTGCGGCGCGATCTTCGCGTTCCACGGGGCACCGGATTTGGCGTTGACCCAGTTCCTCGTGGAGACATTGACTTTGGTGATCTTCGTGCTGGTGCTGCGCACGCTGCCCGCCGAGTCCGACAGCGTGCACATCAAGCGGTACCGGCTGCCCCGCGCCGCGCTCGCCGTGGCCGTCGGCGCGGCCGTCACGACGCTGGCGGTGTATGCGATGGCCGCCCGCACCGGCACCCCGATCGCCGAGCTGCTGCCCGACGCGGCGTATTTCCGCGGACACGGCGCCAACGCCGTCAACGTGCTGCTGGTCGACATCCGCGCCTGGGACACCATGGGCGAGATCTCGGTGCTGCTGGTCGCGGCCACCGGTGTGGCGTCAATGGTGTTCCGGCACAGGCGGTTTGGTGCTGCGCCACGGGTTGCCGATGCCGCCCAACTCGACGGCGGGCGGTTTCCCGTGGCCGCGAACAACAGCCCTGCCGTCAGCGACGTCACTTGGCTGCGTGGCAGCGAGCTCCGTGACCCTCGGCATCGGTCGCTGGTGCTGGAGGTCGCGACGCGCATCATCTTCCCGCTCATCATGGTGCTGTCGGCGTATCTCTTCTTCGCAGGACACAACACCCCCGGCGGTGGCTTCGCGGGCGGGCTGACCGCCGGGCTGGCGTTGGTGCTGCGCTATCTGGCCGGCGGCCGTTACGAACTCGGCGAGACGCTGCCATTGGATGCCGGAAAGATTCTCGGCGTGGGGCTGGGCCTGTCCGCCGGAACCGCGGCGGCCTCACTTCTGGTCGGCGCACCGGTGTTGTCGTCGGCGTTGATCCAGATCGATGTGCCGGTGCTCGGCACGGTCAAATTCGTCACAGCGTTGTTCTTCGACCTCGGCGTGTACCTGATCGTCGTCGGTCTCGTGCTCGACGTGCTGCGCAGCCTCGGCGCGCGGGTGGACGTCGACATGAGCGAACCACAGCGGCCGAAGGTGGCGACGCCATGACCACCTACCTGGTTCCCCTTGTGCTGATCGGCGGTCTTACCAGCGCGGGCGTCTATCTCCTGCTGGAACGCAACATGACGCGAATGTTGCTGGGGCTGTTGCTGATCGGCAACGCGATCAACCTGCTGATCCTGACCGTCGGCGGCCCGTCGGGCAACCCGCCGGTGCGCGGCCGCACCAGCAACGGCGAGACCACTACCGCGGATCCGTTGGCGCAGGGCATGATCCTGACGGCGATCGTCATCACCATGGGCATCGCGGCGTTCGTGCTGGCGCTGTCCTATCGGTCGTACCGGCTGACCACGGAAGAGGAAGTCACCGACGATCCCGAGGACACCCGGGTTTCTGGGCTGTCCGCGCAGGAAGCCAGCGCGCTCGACGAGGACCGTCCGCAACCCGAGCCCGCCCGCGACACCGACCTGCCCGACGAGCTCGACGCGCTCCCGGGGCTGGAGGGGTCGCGGTGAGCGCCCGAAGACGAGCTCGAGTGAGGATCGCAGCGAGGAACGAGTCCGCGAAGACGACCGCGAGTGAGGATCGCAGCGAGGAACGAGCGAGGACCGGAGCGAGCGGGAGTCGAGCCAACGACCGAGGACCGGTGGGCCCACGCCCGCAGGGCAGGGGACGAGCGGGAGTCGAGAAATGAGCGCCGCCGCGGTGTTGACGCCGCTGCCGGTGCTGATTCCGTTGCTCGGTGCGGCGTCGACGCTGTTCGCAGGGCGACGGCCGCGACTGCAACGGCTCATCACGCTGGCCGCGCTGTCGGTGGTCGTCGTGGTGTGCGCAGCACTGCTGCACCTCACCGACCGCAACGGAACGCTGGCACTGCATGTCGGCGGCTGGGGGCCGACGGAACCCGGTATGGGCCCGCTGGGCATCACACTCGTGGTGGATCGCCTTTCGGCGCTGATGCTTGTGGTGTCGTCAATCGTGTTGCTGGCGGTGGTTTTCTACGCCATCGGACAGGGCATCCGCGACGGCGACGAGCGCCAACCCGTGTCGATATTTCTGCCCACCTACCTGGTGCTGTCGGCCGGTGTGTGCACCGCGTTTCTGGCCGGCGATTTGTTCAACCTCTTCGTCGGGTTCGAGGTGCTGCTGTCGGCGAGCTTCGTGCTGCTGACGATCGGCGCAAGCAAGGATCGCGTCCGCGCCGGCATCGCCTACGTGATGGTGTCGATGGTGTCGTCGCTGGTTTTCCTGTTCGGCATCGCGCTGGTGTACGCGGCCACTGGGACACTGAACCTGGCCGAGCTGGCCGTGCGGCTGGACGGCGTGACGGCGGGCACCCGCACCGCGTTGTTCGCGGTGCTGCTGGTCGCGTTCGGCATCAAGGCCGCGGTGTTCCCGCTGTCGACGTGGCTGCCGGACTCGTACCCGACCGCGCCCGCGCCCGTCACCGCGGTGTTCGCCGGCCTGCTGACGAAAGTCGGTGTGTACGCGATCATCCGGGCGCACTCGCTGCTGTTCCCCAGCGGAGGACTCGACTCGCTGCTGCTGGTGGCGGCGCTGCTCACCATGCTGATCGGCATCCTCGGCGCGATCGCGCAGAGCGACATCAAGCGCCTGCTGTCGTTCACGCTCGTCAGCCACATCGGCTACATGGTCTTCGGCATCGCGCTGTCCAGTCAGCTCGGCATGTCGGGCGCGATCTACTATGTGGCGCACCACATCGTGGTGCAGACGACGCTGTTCCTGGTGGTCGGCCTGATCGAGCGGCAAGCGGGTGCGTCGACGATGCAGCGGCTCGGTGGCTTGGCAGCGGCCAGCCCGCTGCTGGCATTCCTGTTCGTGGTGCCCGCGCTGACTCTCGGTGGCATTCCACCGTTTTCCGGGTTCATCGGCAAGGTGGCGCTGCTGGAAGCGGGCGCACAGAACGGCTCCGTGCTGGCATGGCTGCTGGTCGGCGGCGGCGTGCTCACCAGCCTGCTGACGCTGTATGTGGTGGCCCGGGTGTGGACCAAGGCGTTCTGGCGATCACGTGAGCACGCCCCCGAAGGCCACCTGTCGGGCGCGGCGCCGTCCGTGCTCCTCGACGAACCGGAAGATATCCAGTTTGTCGACCGCGACCACGTGGGTCGGATGCCGGTCGGGATGGTGGTGCCAACGGCAGCGCTCATCGCAGTGGGGCTAACGCTGACGCTGATGGCGGGCCCGATCTTTGCGTACGCCGGTCGCGCCGCCGACGAGGTGCTCGACCGCGGGCAGTACATCACAGCGGTGGTCGGAGGCAGACCATGAGACGTGTCGCGCTGCGGGCATGGGTGCTGATCTGGCTGATGCTGGTGTGGATCCTGTTGTGGGGCACGGTTTCTGCGGCCAACGTCGTCTCCGGCCTGGCCATCGCGTTAGTGATAACGCTGCTGCTGCCGCTGCCTGCGGTTCCGGTAGAGGGTCGGCTACACCCGGTTCCGCTGCTGGGCCTGATTGCTCTGGTGGCCTACGAGCTGTTGATGTCCTCGCTCCAGGTGGCGCGGTTGGCGATCAAGCCGGGCCCGCCGCCGCTGAGCGCGGTGTTGCGTGCGCACTTGCAGATCAAGTCGGACCTGGTGCTGGCGCTGGCGGTGAACATCATCACGCTGACGCCGGGGTCGATCGTGCTGGAGATCGACCAGGTGCGCCGCATGATCTATGTG
>JBKOYU010000189.1:0-13690 GCA_046725575.1 Actinomycetota bacterium
GTAGATGGTGTCCGGATTGTCGTAGAGGATGCGTGAGCCGCCGACGTCCTGCCCGTACCAAATGTGCGGGGTGCCGCGGCGCACACGATCGCGCTGCAGCTCGGCTGGTGCCTGTTCGGCGACTTCCTACGCGCGTCGACCGGTCTGGAGGACCCCGACGATCGCACGTTTGCCCGCTCGGTCGGCAACACGGTCGCGCTGATTCTCGACGCCGAGGGTCCGACGACCTCGTAGGCGGTCGTTTCGCTATCTGGACACCTCATTCGTCGCACTGCAGTTCGAAGGGTCGACTGGCTCGAATTCGCGTTTGCCCCGGCCGATTTTGGCTATCCAGCGGCGTTATTCCACATGCAAGAAACATGCAAGAAAATGGAAACTCATTCGCCGTAGGCATTTGCAGGCGCATCCATCACGCCTAACGTGGACTAGATGAATGTCCGCATCGTCGAGGCACGGCGGTGTCCGTTCTGCCAGCACATCGTGAATTCCTACTTCGATCCCCGAAATCCGGAGAACAAACCCCACGACGGTGACATCTCCGTATGCGGCAAATGCAGCGGTCTGTCCGTCTTCCAGGGGAGTGAACTGCGCCTGCCCACACCCGCGGAACTGGCCCTGTCCATGCGCGACAAGAACCTCCTCCGCACGATCAAGGAGCTTCGGGCCGAACAGTACGGGTGGAGCGTGTTCTGAGCCGTCGCAAGCCCTCAGGCCAACGGGCCGGTGACCGATTCGGCGGCCGCCACCAACGCCCCTGAGGCAGCGAGGCCCACGACGGCGTCGATTTCCGGCGCCATGTACCGGTCGGTGCCGGGCCCCGGAACGGACTCCCGGATCGCAGCGATGACGGCCGCGGTCGCCGGCGCCGCTGCCAGCGGGGCGCGCATCTCGATACCGCGTGCGGCCGTGTGCGCCTCGATCGCAAGGACTCGGGTCAGCCCGTCGATGGCCCTGCGCAGCTTGCGCGCCGCCGACCATCCCATCGAGACGTGGTCCTCCTGCATCGCTGACGACGGGATCGAGTCGACACTAGCCGGGTTGGCGAGCCGCTTGAGGTCGGAGACGATCGCGGCCTGGGTGTACTGGGCGATCATGTGCCCGCTGTCCACACCGGGGTCGTCGGCCAGGAACGGGTTGAGGCCGTGGCTGCGGGCGACATCGAGGAACCGGTCGGTGCGCCGTTCGCTGATGCTCGCCAGGTCGGCGACTGCGATGGCGAGGAAGTCCAGCACGTAGGCGATCGGGGCGCCATGGAAGTTGCCGTTCGATTCGACCCGACCGTTGAGGGTGACAACGGGATTGTCTATGGCGCTGGCCAATTCGCGACCTGCAACCGTGCGCGCGTGTTCGACGGTGTCGCGCGCGGCGCCGGCGACCTGGGGTGCGCAGCGCAGCGAGTACGCATCTTGCACCAGCGAGCAGTCCGGGCCGCTGTGGCTGGCGACGATCGGCGAATCGGCGAGCACCCGGCGCATGTTGGCTGCAGCGGCGGCCTGCCCCGGATGCGGGCGCATGGCGTGCAGATCGGCCGCGAACACCTTGACGGTGCCTAACTGGCCCTCCACGCTCATCGATGCCGCGACATCGGCCAGTTTCAGCAGCGCCTCCAGATCGCGCAGCGCCAGCACCAGCATGCCGAGCATGCCGTCGGTGCCGTTGATCAGCGCCAGGCCCTCCTTCTCGGCGAGCACCACCGGCTCGATGCCGTGCCGGGCCAGCGCCTCGGCGGAGGGCAGCAGTTCGCCGTCGGCCGTGCGCACCGAACCCTCGCCCATGACGGCCAGCGCGACATGGGCCAGCGGCGCGAGATCGCCGGAGCAGCCAAGGCTGCCGTATTCGTAGACAACGGGCGTCAGGCCGGCGGACAGCATCGCCGCGTACGTCTGCGCGACCGCGGGCCGCACACCGGTGCGGCCGGTGGCCAGTGTCGACAACCGCAGCAGCATCATTGCCCTGACGACTTCTCGTTCGATCTCGGGACCCGATCCAGCGGCATGGGAGCGAATCAGGCTGCGCTGCAACTGGGTTCGCAGCTCGTGCGGGATGTGCCGGGTGGCCAGTGCGCCGAACCCGGTGGATACCCCGTACACGGGCTTGGGGTCGTTGGCCAGCTGCTCGATGCGGGCGCGGCTCTTGGCGATCGCGTCAAGCGACTCGTCGGAGAGGGTGACCGCGGCGCCGTCGCGGGCGACGCGCACCACCTCGTCGAAGGTCACGGGGCCGATGCCCACGACGACGGTTTCGGTACTCACGATCGTGACTCAACTTTCTTGTTGGGGTACGCCATGTGCTGGCCGGCCTTGACGACGTCACGCACCATCGGAACACCCGGTCGGTAGGCGAGGTGCAGGTAGGACGGGGCGTCCAATCGGACGAAGTCGGCCCGTCGCCCGACGGCCAGGACACCCACGTCGTCGCGGCGCAATGCCGCCGCACCGCCTGCGGTCGCGGCCCACAACGCCTGCGCCGGAGTGAAATTCATATCCCGCACCGCGACGGCGATACAGAACGGCATGCTGGTCGTGTACGAACTGCCGGGATTGCAGTCGGTTGCCAGCGCGACCGTTGCGCCCGCGTCGATGAGCCGTCGACCGTCCGGATACCGTGCGCGCGTCGAGAATTCGGCGCCCGGCAGCAGGGTGGCGACGGTGGTGTCGGCCGCGCCGGCGAGCGCTTCGACGTCGTCGTCGGTGGCATACGTGCAGTGATCCACTGACGCAGCGCCCAGCTCGACCGCGAGCCGGATGCCCGCACTGGGCCCGAGCTGGCCGGCATGCAGCCGCGCGTCGAGCCCGGCGGCCATTCCGGCGGTGAGGATGTGACGGGCCTCGTCGACGTCGAAGGCGCCGCGATCGCAGAACACATCCACCCACCGGGCGTGCGGCGCGCACGCCTGCAGCATCGGACCGGTGACCATGTCGATGTACGCCGCGCGGTCGTCGCGATACTCGGCGGGAACGACGTGTGCGCCAAGGAAAGTGGTCTCGTCGGTGACCGTTTTGGCGATCCGCAGCGAGCGGGCCTCGTCGTTGACGGTCAACCCATAGCCGCTCTTGCATTCGAAGGTGGTCACGCCGGCGCACAGCAGCTCGTCGGCGAGCCGCTCGACTCCGGCGAGAAGCCTCGCATCGTCGGCCGAACGGGTGGCGGCCACCGTCGACGCGATCCCGCCCGCCCCGTAGGGCTGGCCGCTCATTCGCGCCGCGAACTCGGCCGACCGTTCGCCCGCGAACACCAGATGCGTATGGCTGTCGACGAATCCGGGGATCACGCTGGTGTCGGCGCAACTGATCCGATCGTCGGCGTCGGGCGCGTCCGCGCGGCGGCCCACCCACACGATCTCGGCGCCGTCGACGACCAGCGCCGCGTCGGCGATGACGCCGAGAGGGTCGCCGTCGGCGTTGGTGGGATCGTTGGTGACGAGCTCACGGATATCGGTGTAGAGCATGGTCATCGTCTCGCCTCCACCGAAGCGTCCATCAGATCCGCGATGGTGGAGGCGAGTTCAGCTTCCACGTCGGCCATGGTGACATGTTTGCGATCGACTACGACGGCGCGGCCGTCGACCACCACATCGGTGACATCGGCCGCCGTCGCGGTAAAGACGACGTTCTCGACAGTGGCGCCGCCCCCAGCAGTACGGATCGAATCTGTCTGCACCGCAACGAAGTCCGCTCGGGCGCCGACCATGAGCTCGCCGGCATCGGCCCAGCCGAGGGCGCGATGCCCGTCGTAGGTGGCGGCACGGAGCAGGCGGTCGGCGGCGACGGTGCCGCGCGTGCGGGAGGCGAGGCGTTCGTTGAGTTCGACCGCGCGGGCCTCTTCGAACAGATCGATCACGGCGTGGCTGTCGGAGCCGAGGCTGAACAGTCCGCGTCCGGCAAGCA
Source organism: Actinomycetota bacterium (assembly GCA_046725575.1). Taxonomy (GTDB): domain Bacteria; phylum Actinomycetota; class Actinomycetes; order Mycobacteriales; family Mycobacteriaceae; genus Mycobacterium. The sequence goes on from JBKOYU010000189.1 coordinate 3,888, forward strand.
GTGCGGGCGCGGGTCCGATGCCGTCGCCGAGGTCACGCTCGGTGGTGGGGCAGAAGCACACGCCGGTCGACGTGCGGTCGAGGTCGGCGATGTCCTCGGCCGTGAGATGCGTGGCGTGCACGGCCGTGGTCCGTGGTCCCAAAGCCCCGACATCGCGCAGCACCGCAATCGGCGTCCGGCCGTGCACCGCGAGGCACTGCTCGACCTCGCGGACTTGCTCCGAGGAGTGGACGTGCAGCGGAACGCCGTGCACCTCAGCCCATTCCACAACAGGAGGCATCTGTTCGACGGGCACTCCCCGGACGGAATGCAGCGCGACGCCGACCAGGACGGTCGGCTGCGTACCGACCTGCTGGCGCAGCGCCTCGACACGTTGCGCCCACCGGTCACCGGTGCCGTCGCCGAACCGCTGCTGGGGACCGGCAAGCGGTGTGCCGTCCGGCGCCGAACTCAGATAGCAGGTGTCGAGCAGGGTGATGCGGATGCCGGCGTCGGCGGCGCCGTCGATCACAGCCCGTCCCATGGCATTCGGGTCGGCGTACTGGGCGCCGCCGACATCGTGGTGCACATAGTGGAACTCGCCGACCGAGGTGATTCCGGCGAGCGCCATCTCGGCGTACACGGCCCGGGTCAGCCGCCGGTAGCGATCGGGATTGAGCCGCTCGGCGGCGCGGTACATCAGGTCGCGCCAGGTCCAGAACGATCCACGGTCGCGTTGGGTGCGGGCGCGCAGCGCCCGGTGGAAGGCGTGCGAATGCGCGTTGGCCAGGCCCGGAATGACCAGTCCGCGCAGCCGGTGTGAGTCCGGCTGCGCGGTGGTGTCGGTGTCGATCGCGGTAATCCGGCCGTCGGTGACAGTGACCAGGACGCCCTCGGCCACGGAATCGCCGCCGAGCCAGGCGTGTTCACACCAGCACGTGTCGGTCACGATGTCACCCAGTCCGCCATGACGTCGGCCAACGCGACCGCTCCCGCATTGCAGTCGGATGCTTCAGCGAACTCCTTCGGCGAGTGTGACACGCCGGTTGGGTTGCGTACGAACAACATTGCGGTCGGGACAACGGGCGACAGGATGCCGGCGTCGTGCCCGGCCTGGGTGGGCAGCACCGGGATGTCGCCGAGGTGGGCCAGCGCACGTTGTAGCCGTGCCCGCGGAGCCTCCGGAAACTCGACGATCGGCGTGACCGATTCGGCGCCGACGCCGAGTTCGATGCCGTCGGCTGCGGCGTGCTGCTGCGCTTCCGCAGTGATCTTGTCGACGAGCGACCGCAGTGTCGCCTCGTCGGCGGCCCTGGCATCGAGCCAGGCGTGCACGGACGACGGAATCGCGTTGGCCCCGTTGGGCGCAACGATGACCTTGCCGAACGTCGCGACCGCGTCGTGGGTGGCGGCTAACGAACGTGCGGCGTGCACAGAGGATGCGAATGCGAGCATCGGGTCGTGCCGGTCGGCCAGCCGGGTGGTGCCTGCGTGGTTCGCCTCGCCGCAGAACGTGAATTGCCAACGGCCGTGCGGCCAGATGGCCGATGCGACGGCGATCGGGCGGTCGACCAGATCCAGTGCGCGGCCCTGCTCCACGTGCAGTTCGACGAAGACGCCGACGCGGTCGGCCAGCCTACGGTCGGCGCCGAGGTGTTCTGGCCTGCGGCCCGCCTTCGCCATAGCCTCTTCCAACGTCACACCGTGGATGTCTCGCAGCCCGCGGGCCTTCTCGGCGCTCAACGCGCCGGTGGACAGCTGGGAGCCGACGCATGCGACGCCGAACCGCGCGCCCTCCTCATCGGAAAAGGCGACCACGGCAACGGGAATCCGCGGCACCACGCCGCGCTCGCGAACGATGTCGATGGCTGCGAAGCCGGACACCACACCGAGCGGCCCGTCGAACGCGCCGCCGTCAGGCACCGAATCCAGGTGCGAGCCCGTGACGAACGCGTCGGTCGGGTCTCCGGTCCAGCCCGGCGGCATCCACCACGCCCACAAATTGCCGTTGTGGTCTTCCTCGACATCCATGCCGCGCTGGGCGGCGCAGCCGGAAAACCACTCGCGCAAGGTCAGGTCGGCGTCTGACCACGCGTAGCGGCGGTAGCCTCCGGTCGAGGGGTGCCTGCCGACGTCGAGGATCGTCGGCCAAAGGGTGTCGAAGGCCGTCACGCGTTCTCCCGCATCGGAATTCGCACGCCGCGTTCGGCGGCGATCTCGGTTGCGTGTTCGTAACCGGCGTCGACGTGGCGGATCACGCCCATGCCGGGATCGTTGGTCAGCACCCGCGCGAGCTTCTGCGCGGCGAGCTCAGTGCCGTCGGCGACCGTCACTTGGCCGGCGTGAATGGAGCGGCCCATCCCGACCCCACCGCCGTGGTGAATCGACACCCACGTCGCGCCCGACGCGGTGTTCACTAACGCGTTGAGCAGCGGCCAGTCGGCGATCGCGTCGGAGCCGTCGAGCATCGCCTCGGTCTCCCGGTAGGGCGACGCCACCGAACCGGAGTCGAGATGGTCGCGGCCGATCACGATCGGTGCGGACAGTTCGCCCGACGCCACCATCTCGTTGAACTTCAACCCCGCGAGATGACGTTCGCCGTAGCCGAGCCAGCAGATGCGGGCGGGCAGGCCCTGATACGCGACCTTTTCGCCGGCCATCTTGATCCAGCGGGTGAGGTGCTTGTTTTCCGGGAAGAGGTCGAGGATCGCCCGGTCGGTGGCGGCGATGTCCTTCGGATCACCCGACAGCGCGGCCCACCGAAACGGACCGAGGCCCTCCTCAAATTGTGGCCTGATATAGGCGGGGACGAAGCCGGGGAAGTCGAAAGCCCTGTCGTATCCGGCCTTTCGGGCCTCGTCGCGGATGGAGTTGCCGTAGTCGAACACCTCGGCGCCGCGGTCTTTGAATCCGACCATCGCCGCGACGTGCTTGGCCATCGACTGCTGGGCCTGCTCGGTGAAGTAGACGGGGTCCTTCTCGGCCATCTTCTTCATGTCGTCGAAGTCGATGCCGATGGGCAGATAAGAGAGCGGGTCGTGCGCCGAGGTCTGGTCGGTGACGATGTCGATTGGGGCATCGCGGCGCAGCATCTCGGGCAGTACTTCAGCGGCGTTGCCCAGCAACCCGATCGACAGCGGCCGCTTGGCGTCGCGGGCCTCGACGGCCAGCCGCAGTGCGTCGTCGATGTCGACGGCCTTGGTGTCGAGATAACGGTGCTCGATACGCCGGTCGATCCGGGTTTCGTCGCAATCCACACAGATCGCCACACCCTCGTTCATCGTCACGGCCAGCGGCTGCGCCCCGCCCATGCCGCCCAGTCCCGCGGTGAGGGTGATCGTGCCTGCCAGCGTGCTACCACTGTGCTCATACCGGCCAGAGGCCGCGAGCTTCTTCGCCACCGCGCCGAAGGTTTCGTAGGTGCCCTGCAGGATGCCCTGGGTGCCGATGTATATCCACGAGCCCGCGGTCATCTGCCCGTACATCATCAGGCCCTCGGCCTCGAGCTTGCGGAACTGCTCCCAATTCGCCCAGTCGCCAACCAGATTCGAGTTCGCGATCAGCACGCGCGGCGCCCACTCGTGGGTGCGGAACACACCGACGGGCTTGCCGGACTGCACCAGCATGGTTTCGTCGTTGTCCAGGCCGCGCAGCGTCCGCACGATCGCGTCGAACGCCTCCCAGCTGCGGGCGGCCCGGCCGGTGCCGCCGTAGACGACGAGATCCTCGGGGTGCTCGGCGACCTCGGGATCGAGGTTGTTCATCAGCATCCGCAGTGCGGCCTCCTGTGGCCAACCTTTACAAGACAACTCGGTGCCGCGGGGGGCCCGGACGAGGCGCGCGGTGGAGGTCATGATGCTCCCTTTTCCCTGGTCAAACTCGGTGTTGATTCCAGGACACCGCACCGACGCCCGTTGCGGTAGGGACAAACCGGGGATAGTGTCTCGTATCCGAGACGTACGGAGGTAGACCATGTCCAGCACGTCACCAGCAGTCGGGCGGGCCCTCGATGTGCTGCTCCACCTCGCGTCCCGGCCGGGGCCGGTGCAGGGCTCAGCGCTGATTCGGGACGTCGGCATGCCGCGATCGTCGGCGTATCACTTGCTCGACGTGCTGATCGACCGCGGCTTCGTCGTGCATCTACCCGATCAGCGCGCGTACGCACTCGGAGTCTCGGCATTCGAGGTCGGCTCGGCATACCTGCGCCATGAGCCGCTCGAGCACATTGCCCGGCCAATCCTCAAGCGGTTGGTCGCGGCCGTCGGCGAGACAGCCCATCTCGGAATCCTTTACGGCGCTGAGAGTGTCTACCTGCTCAAGGAGCAACCGCAGACCGCCGGTGTCCCTGTCACCTTGGTCACCGACGTAGGCGTGCGACTGCCTGCGCATCTGACCGCGAACGGCCGATCGATCCTCGCGCACCTGTCGGCGGCCCAGGTGAGGGCACTGTTTCCGTCGTCGGCCTCGTTCATCCGCCGGACCGAACGCGGGCCCAGGTCCCTTGCGGAGCTACGGCGAATCCTGCAGACCGAACGCGGGCAGGGCTGGGCGGAGGAGGCGGGGATGATCACAAAGGGTCTGCAATCGGTTGCGGCGTGCGCCTTCGATCATGCGGGACGTCCGGTTGCCGCGTTCAGCGCCACCCGCCGCGAGGACCGGCCGAACACCCCACTGCCCACCTTGGTGGAGTCCGTTCGCGGGGCGGCGCGGCAGTTGACACAGGCGTTGTCCGGACACGCCCCGGACGGCTGGTTCTGAATTCGTGGCCAGCTGGGCCCCCGCGCAAGCTGGGGAACGCAAACGCCCCCGACACGCCGCGAAATTGGTGACTTTTGCGTCTGTTCGGCCGGGTACTTAATCACGTACCATCTGGTACATGATTACTGATTGCGGCGTCGACATCGATGCGCCTGCCGCTGTCGTCTGGGATGTGTTCAGCGACGTCGAGCGCTGGCCCGAATGGACCGCTTCGGTTACCCGGCTCGTCGCCCTCGACGGGCCGGGGCTTGCGGTCGGAAAGCGGTTCGAGATCAAGCAGCCGCGCATGCCGAAGCTGGTGTGGGAGGTCACCGATCTCGACCCGGGTGCTTCGTGGACCTGGGTGCAGCGGTCACCCGGCGGTGTGACGGTGGCCCGCCACGACGTCATCGCGGAATCCGACGGGCGCACCCGGGTTCGACAGCAGCTCGACCAACGCGGGCCGGCTGGCTCCTTGGTGGGGTTGCTCATGCGTGGAATGACAAGGCGCTACCTCGAATTGGAGGCGGAGGGCCTCAAGGCCAGAAGCGAGCAGCGGCGCGTCGATGGCCCGAGCGCCTGATCTCGAGCGGCGCCAGGAGCTGCTCGACGCGGTGGTGAAGGAATGCGCGGAGCGCGGCATAGGTGACCGATCGCTTCGCGACGTCGCCGCGGCGGTGGGCACCAGCCACCGCATGCTCCTGCACCACTTCGGCTCGAGGAACGAGCTTCTGCTGGCGATCGTCGACGAGGTAGAGCGCAGGCAGAGAGCCCTGCTACCTGGGCTGCCGACCGAGCCGGCCGCGGCGATCGCGGCGATGTGGGCCGACCTTCGCCGGCCGGAGCTGCGCCCTTTCGAACGCCTCTTCTTCGAGTGCTACGCGCGCGGCGTGCAGGGCGAGCAGCCGTTCGACCGGATGCTGCCAGGGGCTGTCGAGGCATGGCTCATTGCGGACGGGACGGCCGATCCCGCGCTGATTCGCCTGGGCCTGGCCGTCATGCGCGGCCTGCTCCTTGACCTGGTAGCCACCGAGGATGGCGCCGGTGTAGATGCGGCGGCCCAAGCCTTCGTTGATGTGGTTCGACGGGCGGGCGTTTAGCCGCCGGAACTGGTGGTGGATGCGGCCGCCGCCGCTGCGGCCCTGCTAGGGGTTTAGCTGATCCGCCGTTCCCGCCCCCTCCGCCATGGCCCATCCCGGCACCGGATTACGGGCCGGCTGCCTACGTCGGCGCGCCGGGCAACCCATTGCCCCCTGGGCAGGGATATCTGCCGCCGCCTGGACACGATGATGCGGTCGTACCCGTGTGGGCCCCGCCGGCTCCGCCGCCGCCGTTCTGGGCGCCGTGGCTACCGGTCGTCTGGAATACGGAGTTCAACGCCTGGGGTGTCTGGTGGAACGGTGGCTTCCAGACGCTGTAACCATTGCAACGGAACGGTCGCCTTGCCCGTCGCAGGGCGACCGTTCTGCGTTCAGTCCCCGGTTGAATTGTGCCCGCACGGATGCAGCGCTGTCGGCCGCGAGTGCTTCCTCCGCGATCCGTTGCGCGTCAACGGTGTTCACCGCGCGGACGGCTTCCTTGGTGGCGGGAATGGCGGGTGGCGTGACAGACAGCGAATCCACGCCTAGCCCGAGCAGCAGAGGCGCGGCCCGTTCATCGGCCGCGAATTCGCCGCACACTGACACCGACGCCTGTCCTGCCGCCCCCTGACAGGTCGCCCGAATCAGTTGCAGCAAGCCGGGATCGAACGTGTCGCCGACCGACGCGACCGCGTCGTTGTTGCGGTCGGCGGCAAGCGCATACTGCGTGAGATCGTTGGTGCCGATGGACATGAAGTCGACGTGCCGGGCGAACGCGGCGGCCTTGAGCGCGGCTGCAGGCACCTCGACCATCATGCCCACCTGCAACCCGGCCGGATGACCACCGCCGGCGCGGCCAATCGCCGATTCCAAAAGCTCACGCGCCGCGAACAATTCGTCGATCGTGGCGATCATCGGGAACATCACGCTGACCGGAGTCTGCTGCGCCAACCGGACCATCGCCAACAACTGGTCGGTCAGCAGCTCCGGATGAGCCAACGACAGTCGAATGCCGCGAACACCGAGGTAAGGGTTCATCTCGGTTGGCGACGGGAGAAACTCCAATGGCTTGTCGCCCCCGACATCCAACGTCCGCAACGTGATTCGCCGACCTTCCAGAGACTCGGCGATCTTGCGGTACACGGCGAACTGCTCCTCGACGTCCGGTGCGTCCTGACGGCCGAGGAACAAGAACTCGGTGCGGACCAGCCCGGCGAGATCAGCGCCACCCGCCGCCGCCGCGCGAGCGTCGTCCACCGAGCCGACGTTCGCGCCGACCGGAACGGTGATGCCGTCAACGGTGACCGCAGGCTCGGTCGCGCGGGCGCGCGCCTTCCGCTGTCGCTGCGCAAGCATGGCCACCCGGGCCTCAAACTCCTTTCGGACCTCCTCAGCCGGCTCCACGACGAACTCGCCCCGGCCGCCGTCCACCGCGACGACTGTGCCGTCCGGAATCGACAACACCATCGGGCCAGCGCCGACGATCACGGGAATCCCCTTTGCCCGCAACAGGATCACGTTGTGGGCGTGCGGGCTGCCGAATGCCAGCAACACCGCTGCCACCCGCGCGGGGTCGAGCTCGGCGGCCTCCGCGGGAGTCAGGTCCGCTGCGATCACCACGCCCGTCGGTCCGACCGAGCTCTCGCCGCCGCCAAGCATCGCCCGCAGCACCTGATCGCCGACCGCGCGGACATCCTCGGCCCGCGCCCTCAGGTACGGATCCGGAACGGCCGCGAAGTCGGCGGCAACGCCCTGCACAGCGTCCGACCACGCCGACACCGCGGACCGCCCATCGTCGATGCGGGCGCGCGCGCTGTCGAGCAGTGCGGCATCGTCGAGCAGTAGCTGATGAGCATCGAAGATCGCCGCCTCCGACTCACCGACGTCGTGGGCGGTGCGGGTCCGCAGCTGGCTGATGGTGCGTCGGACGGTCGCGATCGCCTTGCCGAGGCGGCGCCACTCCATGGCGGGCTCGTCGGCCGGGGTGTCGGGAATCGTGATGGCGCCCAACCGCGCCGAGTGGGCCGGCCCAATTCCCAGCCCGGGTCCGGCGCCGATCGGCGCCAGCCTCAGGGTCGGTTCTGGCGCGGGCGCCGCCTCGCCAAGCGACTCGTCGAAATTCCGCACCGCCAGCGACAGAATGTGGTCAAGGGATTCGGCGGCCTGGCTGCCCGACACCCGCACCTCGACCTCGTCGCCGGACCGGACGCCCAATGTTGCGATCTTTGAAAGGCTCCCGGCGTCAACCCATTCCGATTCGGTGCTGCGGTTGCGGATCCGGGCGTGCGCGTCGCGACGGCGCACCTCCTGCACCAACCGTGCCGCCGGGCGGGCATGCAGCCCATGGGGATTCGCGACGACGAAGCTGCCGGTGAGCTCGTCGGAGCCGCGATCAAAGTCGGCCATTGCTGTGGGCCCCGACCCGAGATGGCCGACCTTTCCGGCGAGTGCGCCCGCCGCTTCTGCGGCGACCTCGCTTCTATCCGCCCCGCTGGCCGCGGCCACCGCCGCCACCACGAGGCCTTCGACGAGGGGAGCGGGGCACAGCACCACCCGCTCGCGCATGTCGTCGTCGAGCAGTTCGAGCGCGAGCTCGGCGGACAGCACCGCGCTGCCGAGGTCCATCAGTACGACGACGCCGGCACCCTGATCGGCTGCCGTGATGGCGTCGACGATCTGCGCGGCATCGGTGCCGAACGTGGTGTCGTCCAGACCTGCGGCGATCGCAATGCGGATCTGCTTGCCGTGCAACATCTCCTGGGCCAGCGCCGCCGCCGCGCGTGCCAGCGCCCGACTGTGTGAAACGACGACGAGTCCGACGGTCACGGTCTCACCCGCCTGTGGCGAAGGCCGACGCGGCCGCCGCGATCAGCATCACCGCCGAGGTGGCGCCCGGATCGACGTGGCCGACACTGCGCTGTCCGAGGTAGCTGGCGCGGCCCTTGCGGGCCACCATGGATTCCGTTGCATCGCGGCCCGTTTCAGCCGCTACGGTGGCGTCGGCAAGCGCCGCCGCGAGACCGCCGCCCGAGGCCAGCGCGGCGTCAAGCGCGTCGAGCGCGGGCGCCAGCGCGTCGAACATCGTCTTGTCACCGGCTTCGGCGCGGCCACGCTGCACGACGCCCTCGACACCAGCGCGCAACGCCTTGGCGAAGTCCGCGGCGTCCACGCCGTCGCCCGCGCCCAATGCGCCTGCCATCCGCAGGAAGAAGGTGCCGTACAGCGGGCCGCTGGCCCCGCCGACCGATTTCACCAGCGTCATGCCCACCTGCTTGCACAGTGCAGACATATCGGCCGGGGCCGCTTCATCTAGCGCGCCGAGCACCGCCGACATCCCGCGTTCCATATTGATGCCGTGGTCGGCGTCGCCGATCGCCGCGTCCAGATCGGTGAGGTATTGGGCGTTTTCACCGATCACGCGTGCGAACTCACGCACCCAGGCCGTCAAGAACGAAAGTTCGACGTCCCTACTGCTCCCCGGGTCGCCGCGCTCCTGCCCGCCGGTCATTCAGCATCCCCTCCGCAGCGCCGGTGTGTTGACCGGGTGATCCCACAACCGCAGCAGGTCGTCGTCGGCGCGCAGCAGCGTGACCGAGCAGCCGGCCATGTCGAGGCTGGTGATGTACGGACCGACCAGCGAGCGAGCGATCCGAACGCCTGCCTTGTCGAGGATGGCGGCGAATTCGGAGTACATGACGTACAGCTCGATCAGCGGGGTGGCGCCCATACTGTTGACGAACAGGATCACGCCGTCGTCACCCGAGAAGTCGAGGTCGGCGAGCACCGGGTCGAGCATGAGTTCGGCCACTGCGCGCGCCGGCTGCATGAGCATACGTTGGCGTCCCGGTTCGCCGTGAATGCCTATGCCGACCTCGATGTCGGTGTCGGACAGCTCGAACGTCGGACGTCCGACCGCAGGCACCGTGCACGACGTCAACGCGACTCCCATGCTGCGCGAGCCGGCGTTGACACGCCGCGCGACATCGGCGACATCGGACAGGCTGCGAC
>JBKOYU010000447.1:0-8281 GCA_046725575.1 Actinomycetota bacterium
CCGATCGGCCGCCATCGTCGGCGTCGAAGACGTGCAGTTCTGGGACTTCCCGGACAGCCAGATCCGCGACACCCCCGAGCTGCGCGCCAAGGTCGCCGACACGATCACCGCCTTGGCCCCGGATGTCGTGCTGACCATCTACAGCGGTCCGGAGTGGGCGCCGGGGGCGCCGAACCAGCGCGACCACATCGAGTTCTCGAATGCCGTTGCGGCGGCCTATGACTCGCTCACCGACCCGCCGCGGTGGCTGTTCGAGAACGGGCCGGACGTCACCCACGCCGAAGTGATCGACGACGACTGTTTCGACCGGGCCGTCGCGTCCCTCGCCGCCCATGAGGTGTATCTGTCGGTTCTCGACCCGGACACGCCGGTTCTGGAGCAGGCCCGCAAGCAGGTCGACATGACAACGACGCCGCGGCCGGAATTCGGGGGTCTGCGCACGGTCGAGTTCATTCTGCGACGGTCCACCCCATGAGAATCGTCGCGACGCGGACCGGGAAGGTCAGGGGAACACCGCAGGACGGCGTGCACGCCTTCCGCGGAATCCCATACGCACAACCGCCGGTCGGCCCGCTGCGCTTCGCCGCACCGGTGCCGCACGAACCGTGGGACGGCGTACTCGACGCGGACGAGTTCGGCCCTCCGCCGCCTCAACCGATGCGCCTCACATCGTCCGACGATTGGTTGACCGTGAACGTGTGGACTCCCGATGCGGCTGCATCGGGTCTGCCGGTCATGGTGTGGCTCTACGGTGGCAGGTTCACCACCGGCGCGTCAGACGAATCCGATTGCGACGGGACCCGTTTGGCAGCGGGCGGTGTGGTGGTCGTCAGCCTGAACTACCGCGTGGCCGGTGAAGGGTTCATGCTGATCGACGACGCCATACCCAACCGGGGACTGCTCGACCAAGTCGCCGCGCTTGAGTGGGTGCGCGACAACATCGCCGGCTTCGGCGGCGACCCGAACAACGTCACCGTGTTCGGCGAGTCGGCGGGCGCCGCATCGGTCGCGATGCTGATGGTCATGCCTGCGGCCGAGGGTCTGTTCCACCGCGGCATTGCCGAAAGCGTGCCCGCGTTTCTGTTCGGCGCCGATCTGGCCGCCGACGTCGCGACGGTCGTCGCGGCCAAGCTGGGCGTGCGGGCCACAGCCAGTGACCTCGCAGGCGTCGCGCCCCAGCAGCTGGCCGACGCCACCATCGGCATCGAGTACCAGGATCGCTGGGGCTACGCCCTGGCCGTGCGCCGGTCGCAGTTCGGCCCGGTGATCGACGGAGAGATACTGCCGGACAGCCCTTTCCGCGCCCTGGCGGCGGGAGCGGGCCGCGGCGTGGAACTGTTGATCGGCCACAACCGCGACGAATATCGCTACGTCGTCCATAACAGCGGCGGCATCGTCACCGCGGAGCAGGCGGAACGGGCGCTCACCTCGTTACCGCCGATACCCGATGGCGCGCAGGCGTATCGCTCGGTGCACCCGCAAGCCGACCTCGCGGAGCTATACGAACTGGTGTGCTCCGATTTCGTCTACCGCATGCCGACGCTGCACATCGCGCAGGCACACACCGCCGGCGGCGGCGTCACGTACCTCTACGAATTCTGTTTCGACGCATCGCCGGTCGGGGCGGCACACACCACCGAGATCCCGCTTGTGTTCGGCACACTGGATTCGGCCATCGGCTCGGCGCTGTATGGTTCGGCGCCTGCGGCCGAGGCGGTGTCTCGCGAAATGAGCGGGGCCTGGCGAGCTTTCGCGACGACCGGCGATCCCGGCTGGCCCGCCTACGATGCCGACCAACAGCTCGCCCGGATCTTCGACGTGGAGTCACGCACCACGAGCTATCCGGAGCAGGCGTCGCAACGGATCTGGGCGAACCACCAGTTCCAGCCGTTCACGCTGCATCCGATGTAACGGCGAGTGACCGTGTCTGTACGCGACACGCCGCGCATCTGTGGCAATTTGCGGTCGCTCGCGTCCGTTAGCTGGGTTGCGGCTGTGACTTAGGGCCGAGGTACAAACCACCGTTGACATCAACGGTTTGGCCGGTGATCCATCGGCTGTCGTCGGACGCGAAAAAGGCGACGGCATCGGCGATGTCGGCCGCCTGGCCGATGCGGTTCAGCGCGACAATGTCGGTGATGCTCGACACCGCCTCATCGCTGTCATGCAGCCACGAGTTCATGTCGGTGTCGGTGACACCGGGGGACACGTTGTTGACCGTGATCGCGCGATCGCCAACCGTGTTGGCCAGCGAGCGGCCGAGCACGTTGAGCGCGCCCTTGGTCATCGAGTACACGATCTGAGGCGTCGCGTACCACGTCACTCCGGACGAGATGTTGATGATGCGGCCGCCGTCGCGCAGCAGCGGCAGCGCGCGCTGAATGATAAAGAACGGCGCGCGAACGTTCACGGCGAACTCACGGTCGAATTGCGCAGGCGTGGCCTTCTCCACGGTCGCGTCGAAGGTGGCGATGGCCGCGTTGTTGACCAGGATGTCCAGCGGTCGCCCGCCGAGCCCGTCTTCGAGCGCGGCGAACAGCGTGTCGACATCGCCGTCGACGCCGAGCTCGGCGCGCACCGGGAAGGCCTGCCCGCCCGCTGACTTGATCGCGGCGACGGTGTCGGCTGCGGCGGCTTCGTTGCTTCCGTAGTGGACGGCGACCTCCGCACCGTCGCTGGCCAGGCGTTCGGCGATGGCGCGGCCGATTCCTCGCGATGCTCCGGTTACCAGTGCGGTCTTGCCCGTTAGTGATGCCATGTGTTCGGCAACGGCCTGTTGTGGCGAGCTATTCCGTGGGCCCGATCTGTTGCTTGTTCCGCTCGCTTACCTGGCGGAACTGATCACCGAGGCCCTCGAAATCCCGGTGCTGGGCGAACGCGATCTTCTCCTCAGCGGCGAGCCCAGGGTCGACCACCGCGGCAGCGCCGGTCGTGTAGATCTCCTTGAGCCCCAACATGGTGGGGCCTGGCACCTCGGCGATCTGGCCGGCCAGCTCAAGCGCCCGGTCGACCAGCCGTTCATGGGGCACCACCTCGGTGACCAACCCGATGTGTACATCGCCCTGATGAGGTCGCGGCTCAAGGCATTCCTGGCCCCGGGCCGGTTCAGCGTCAGCACCCGAACCGGTCCATTGTCGGTGATCAGGACGAGCGGCTCGGTCATGGCTTCCTCTTCGCCGAAATCGACGTAATGGCGGAATCCTCTCGCACCTTTACGCCCAAACGTCCGTTTGGGCGTCAGGTGGCTAGCGCAGGAACTGGTTGGCGGTGTTGGCCAGGTCCAGCAGCGGCTGCGGCAGCGCACCGAGGGCGAACGTGACGGCCGCCGTGATCGTGACGACCGCTGTGCTCAACACGCTGGGGACCACCACCGCGGGTGCGTCGTCGGGCGGCTCAGTGAAGAACATCAACACAATCACCCGCACGTAGAAGTACGCGGCCACGGCGCTGGCGATCACGCCGATGACGACCAACGGAATCGCGCCGCCCTCGCCAGCGGCCTTGAACACCGCGAACTTGCTGACGAACCCACTCGTCAGCGGGATACCGGCGAAGGCGAGCAGGAACAGCGAAAACACAATGCCGACAACGGGATACCGCCGACCGAGACCGGCCCAGCGGGCGAGTGCGGTGTCTTCCTCGCCGTCGGGGTTTCGCACCAGGCCCACCACCGCGAACGCGCCGACGGTGCTGAACCCGTACGCGAACAGATAGAACAGCGTCGACGACACCCCCGCCTCGTTTTGGGCGATGACGCCGGTGAGGATGAACCCAGTGTGCGCCACCGCCGAATACGCGAGCATCCGCTTGACGTCGTTCTGGGTCACGGCGGTTACGGTGCCGACGACCATCGTGAGGATCGCGATCGCCCACATGACCGGGCGCCAGTCGTCATGCAAACCGGGCAGCGCGATGTAGAAGATGCGCAGCATCGCGCCGAATGCGGCGATCTTGGTGGCGGCGGCCATGAATGCGGTGATGGGCGTTGGGGCACCCTGGTACACGTCCGGAATCCACGAGTGGAACGGCACCGCCCCCACCTTGAACAGCACGCCGACGAGCAGCAGAGAGGTGCCGATCAGCGCCAGCGACGTCTTGCCCGACCCGGACGCCACCTTCTCGGCGATGCCGCCGAGATCCAGTGTGCCGGCGTACCCGTAGAGCATGGCAACGCCGTATAGGAAGAAGGCCGATGAAAACGCGCCCAGCAGAAAGTATTTCACCGAGGCTTCCTGCGAGAGCAGGCGGCGCCGACGGGCCAGCCCGCACAGCAGGTACAGCGGCAGGGACAGCACCTCGAGCGCGATGAACATGGTCAGCAGATCATCTGAGGCCGGGAACAACACCATGCCGCCGATGGCGAACATCGTCAGCGGGAACACCTCGGTCTGCATGACGCCGGCCTTGGTGGCCAGCTGCTCGACGACACTGCCCGCGACCGCCGACGCCTGCGGGGTGAACGCATCCAGGCCGGAGCCGGTCTCGCCCTCCGCGGGTGCGGGGATTCGCCGTTCGGCGATGAGCAGGATGCCGAGCACGCCGACCAGCAAGATGGTGGCCTGAAGGAACAGAGTTGGGGCGTCGACGGCGACGGCACCGAGCACGGCGGTGCGTCCGGTGCCGTGGAGGTCCCGGGCGAGCGCGACGACCGCCACGATCGCTGCGGCCAGCCCGCCGAGGCTGAGCACCAGCTGGGCGGCGTAGCGCTGCTGGCGGGGCAGGAACGCCTCGACGAGGACACCGATGACGGCCACACCAAGGACGATCAGCATGGGGGAGAGCAGGCCGTATTCGATGCTGGGGGTTGGCAGGGTCATCGCGACGGCCCTTCCGCGATCTTCGGTGCCGGGTCAGGCTGATTGATGGTGGTCAGCGTGTGGCTGACCGCGGGATTGATCACGTCGAGAGCGGGTTTGGGATACACCCCGAGGACCAGCAGCAGCGCGATAAGCGGTGCGACGACGACCAATTCGCGGGGCACCAGATCACGCAGGCGATCGTTGCCGTCTTTGACCGGGCCGGTCATCATCCGCTGGTACATCCACAAGATGTAGAGCGAGGCAAGCACCAGTGCGGTGGCCGCGAACACCGCGAAGACGGGGTAGCGCGTGAATGTTCCGATCAGGACCAGGAATTCGCTGATGAACGGCGCGAGGCCGGGTAGCGACAACGTCGCCAGACCGGCGACCAGGAAGGTGCCTGCCAGCACCGGCGCGACCTTCTGCACGCCGCCGTAGGCGTTGATCAGGCGAGTGCCCCTGCGCGACACCAGGAATCCGGCGATCAGGAATAGCGCTGCGGTCGAGATGCCGTGGTTGACCATGTAGAGCGTCGACCCGGATTGGCCTTGGCTGGTCATCACGAAGATGCCCAAGATGATGAATCCGAAGTGGGAAATCGACGTGTAGGCGATCAGGCGCATCACATCGACCTGGCCGATCGCGACGATCGCGCCGTAGACGATGCCGATCACCGCCAGCGTGATGATCAACGGCCGGAAATACATTGAGGAGTCGGGGAACAGCTGCAGGCAGTAGCGCAGCATGCCGAACGTGCCGACCTTGTCCATGACGGCCATCATCAGCACGGCGCTGGCCGGCGTGGCCTCCACGGCGGCGTCGGGCAGCCACCGGTGGAACGGCCACAGCGGCGCCTTGACCGCGAACGCGAACATGAACCCGCCGAACAACAGGTTCATTACCGCCGGGCTCACGACGAACTGACCGCTGGACACGGCGGCGACGATCTCGCGGAAGTCGAACGTGCCCGCCGAGAACGCGTCGCTCTGCGCGGTCACCACATACAGGCCGATCACCGCGGCGAGCATGATCAGGCCGCCAAAGAGGTTGTACAGCAGGAACTTCACCGCCGCCTTAGAAGACTCGGCGCGGTTTCCTCCGAACCCGCCGATCAGGAAGTACATCGGGATGAGCATGGCCTCGAAGAACACGTAGAACAGCAGCACATCCAACGAGACGAGCGACATCAGGACCATGCCCTCGACCGCCAGAGTCAGCGCGAAGTACGTGTGCACTGACCGTCCCGCCCAGCCGATCTGGTCGCTGGCGTCGTTCCAACCCGCGATGATCAGCAGCGGCACCAGCACGGCCGTCAGGACCACCAGGGCGAGCGCGATGCCGTCGACGCCGAGAATGTATCCGGTGCCGAACGAAGGGATCCACTTGTGGGATTCGACGAACTGGTACCGGTCGCCGCCGGGCTTGAATCCGACAGCGACCACCAATGTGACGGCGAGGACGGCGATCGAGATCAGCAGCGCGAGCCATTTGGCAACGGTGCGCGCCGACGCGGGCAGCACCATGACGAGTGCGGCCCCGACCATCGGGATCGCCCACAGGATGGTGAGCCACGGGACGTTGTTCATGACCACAGGTTCACCGCCAGGATCGCGGCGACCACAAGGGCCGCTCCACCCAACATGGATAGGGCATACGAGCGGGCGAACCCGGTTTGCAGCTGCCGGAACCCGTCCGAGACGCGGCCGACGAGTGCGGCCAGCTCGTTCGCGGCCCCGTCCACCGCGCCGTCGTCGATCTCGACGAGACCCGTGGTGAGGAGCTGGCCGGGGCGCATGAACACTCGCTCGTTGAATGCGTCGCCGTAAAGATCCCTTCGTGCCGCGACCGTCGGCGCCGACCCCGCTGGTACCTCTTCTGGCACCGCGCGCCTGGCGTACATGCCGTAGGCGATCGCGATGCCGAGGGCCACGACCGCGAGGATCACGGTGGTGGCCACCCACAACGGCGTTGCGTGTGCGGCTTCGTGCGCGCCGACGACCGGTTCGAGCCAGTGTTGGAGGGTGCCGCCGATCGCGAAGAATCCGCCGGACACCACCGAGCCGACCGCCAGCAGAATCATCGGCCAGGTCATGACGGCGGGTGCTTCGTGCGGGTGAACGACTTCTGTTTGTCCCGTCGCTGCGCTCGCCGAGGCGCCCCAGCGCTTTTCGCCGAAGAACGTCATCAGCATCACGCGGGTCATGTAGAACGCGGTGATGCCCGCGCCCAGCAGTGCGGCACCGCCCAGGACGATGCCCCTAACGTCTCCGTCGCCGAGCGCGGCCTCGATGATCGCGTCCTTCGAAAAGAACCCGGCCAGCGGCGGCACGCCGATGATCGCCAAATAGCCAAGCCCGAACGTCACATAGGTGATCGGCAGCAACGTACGGAGGCCGCCGAAGCGGCGCATGTTGACCTCGTCGTTGGTCGCGTGCATGACGGACCCGGCGCCGAGGAACAGGCCGGCCTTGAAGAACCCGTGGGTGAGCAGGTGCATGATCGCGAACGCGTAGCCGGCTGGGCCGAGGCCTGCGGCCAAATGCATGTAACCAATCTGGCTCATCGTCGACGCGGCCAGCGCCTTCTTGATGTCGTCTTTCGCGCAGCCGATGATGGCCCCGAACAGGAGCGTGACAGCGCCGACAATCACCACCCCGGTCTGTGCCCAAGGGGCCAAGTCGAAGATGGGACCCGATCGCACTATCAGATACACGCCCGCGGTCACCATGGTCGCGGCGTGGATCAGCGCGGACACCGGGGTCGGGCCTTCCATCGCGTCCAGCAGCCAGGACTGCAACGGAACCTGCGCCGACTTACCGCATGCGCCCAGCAGTAACAGCAGCCCGATCAGTGTGAGCACGCCTTCGCTGGCAGCCGGCGAGCCGTCGAATACGCCGGCGAACGCCACTGTCCCGAAGGTTGCAAACATCAGGAACATGGCCAGGGCCAGGCCCATGTCGCCGACCCGGTTGACGACGAACGCCTTCTTGGCCGCGGTGGCCGCGGTTGGCTTGTGATACCAGAATCCGATCAGCAGGTAGGACGCCAGACCCACGCCTTCCCACCCGACGTAGAGGCCGAGGTAGTTGTCGGCCAGCACCAGCAACAGCATCGCCGCGAGAAACAGGTTCAGGTAGGCGAAAAACCGTCTGCGGTTGGGATCTTCGGCCATATAGCCGATCGAATAGACATGGATCAGCGAGCCGACGCCGCTGATCAGCAACACGAAACACATCGACAACTGATCCAGTTGCAGGCCGAAGTCCACCTGCAGGCCGGCGACCGGCACCCAGGAGAACATCGCCTGGTGGATCACCCGGTCTGCTGCGTGGCGGCCGAGCATGTCGACGAACAGCACCGCGCCGACGACGAATGACGCGACCGCGGCCGCGCAGCCGAGCAGATGGCCCCAGGCATCGGAGCCTCTGCCTGCGAGCAGAAGGATCGCCGCACCCGCCAGCGGAAGGGCGATGGTCAGCCAC
>JBKOYU010000093.1:0-6776 GCA_046725575.1 Actinomycetota bacterium
CCTCGAAATTCCGTTGTTCCACGTCATCGGGGCAAACGCATCTGCACCGACTCGACGCCGGAGCAACGTCAGAGGTCTTGACGTCCGGCCGAGACCGATGAGCACCCAATTGACATCGAACCAATACGTAGATGGTAGGAGCATCGGGACAAGATCGGGAGAGGTGCCGCAAACTCTGGCGGACTAGCCGTGAGGGCCGACTGAGCCGCTTATGGCCGTCCGCGCGATGGCCGCCCAGCCAGACTGATTCGTGCGCACCTCAACGTGTTCGAAACCGGCCTTGGCCAGGCGAGACGGCAACCATGATGGGTCGACCGGAGACGGCACGTCGGCGAATCGCTCCGTCAGCATGGCCGCGAGCTCGTCGTCGATTTCGACCGAGGTGAGCCGCGGCACCGACTGGCTGAGCACATCGGTCGTTGCGCCGTACCCGGGTCCGACCTCGAGCACGTTGTCGCCGAGGTCGGCCTCGCCCAACGCCCACGGCAGGATGACTTCGCGGATCGCCTGCCGCCATTCGTCGCTGCCGCAGGCTTCGTGCGCTTTGTTCACGTTCGCAGCGTACGGAAATTCAGCGCACCTGTGCGCGGCCCCGTTGCAGCACCGCGTCGCGGTTGGCGGCGATGTTGTCGCCCGTTGCCGAGTTCATCCACTGCTTCGCCGACATCGCCTCGATCCACAGACCCGCGTCGGTCTGCGCCGCGCCGATGCGGTGATACGACGACACGCAGTAGAGCGCGATTTCCAGGCCGCCCGTCACGGCCGCGCCGTTGATGGCGCCGATCACCGGCTTGGCCATCGGCGGCCACTGCGGCGAGATATCCGGCAACCGCGAGGAATCGCCCAGCTCCTTGAGGTCCAGCCCCGCGCAGAACACCGGGTCGGCGCCGGTCACGATGACGACGTCGACGTCATCGTCGGCCTCCGCATCGCGCAGCGCGGTGAAGAAGCGCCCGCGGAGCTCGGCCGATAACGCGTTGCGGGACTGCGGCCGGTTCAGCGTCAGGGTCCGCACCCGGTCCTGCGTGTCGATGAGCAAGATGTCCGCGTCGTTGGGGTTAGCCATGGAATCAACCTATCGTGGCGGTATGTGCCGAAATATCACGGAGCTGCGCGGCCTGAAACCGGCCGCGACCGCCGAGGAGATCGAGGCGGCCGCACGCCAGTACGTCCGCAAGGTCAGCGGGATGACCCGCCCGACGGGCGCCAACGTCGAGCCCTTCGAGACCGCGGTCGCCGAAGTCACAGAAGTCACCACCCGGCTGCTGGCCAGCCTGGCGCCGCGACGGCAACCCCCGAAGACCGTTCCTCCGCTGCGGCGGCCGGAAGTTCGGGCCCGCCTGAACGCCGGAGCCGGCTAGCCGGCGACATCAGACGCAGAATGACGTCTACCCTCATTCAACCAGCGCTCAAGGAGTGGAGCGCGGCGGTCCATGCGTTGCTCGACGGGAGGCAGACCGTGTTGCTGCGCAAGGGCGGCATTCACGAAAAGCGCTTCGCGGTAACGGCTTCACGCTTCCTGCTGTTTCCGACCGTCGCGCACAGCCACGCCGAGCGGGTGCGACCCGAACACCGTGACCTGCTCGACCCGGCGGCCGCCGACAGCACCGAAGAGGCTTTAGTGCTGCGCGCGGGCGCCAAAGTCGTCGCCGCCGTTGAGGTCAACCGGCCCGAGGTGCTCGACGAGATCGCGCCGCTGCACATCTGGACGGCCGAATCTGTGAAAGAGGACCGGCTGGATTTTCGACCCAAGCACCGCCTCACCGTGCTCGTCGTACAGGCCAGCCCATTGGTCGAGCCCGTTCGGCTGGCCCGCGCGCCCGAGTACGCGGGCTGCAAGAGCTGGGTTCCGTTGCCGGTCGACCCGACCTGGGCGGCCCCGGTGCACGACGACGCGACACTGCAGGAGATCGCCGAACGCGTGCGAAATTCAGAGGGGTGACGGCGGACGCGGTCCTGCGGGCAGCACGAGCCGCGAGGTGCCGCCCTCGCCGAGGTGCACGGTGTGCGTCGCCGCCGCGAGCCGCTTCCCGCTGATCAGTGGTTCGCCGGTGCCCAGATTGCGGGCGAACCGCGGATGCGAACCGCCGGAGATGAGCACCCGGATGCGCGACCCGGCGGGGAAGCGGTGCGCGGTCGCGTCCAGGTCGATGCGCACGTTGCGCGAATCCGGTGTGGCGCAGAGATGTCCGTCGCTCACATTGCGGGACCGGCCTCGCTCATCCATCTCGCTGATCCGGACGAACAGGTCGTTGTAGCGGTTGTCGCAGGAGTGCGACAGCTGCAGCAGCGGGGTTCCGACGACGTATAGATCCGCCGACAGCGGGGCGCCGGTGAACGTCAGCACATCCGCGCGCTGAGCCAGTCGGGTGTGTCGGACCAGCCGAGGAAGTCGTTGAGCGCGAACGAACCGGTATCCCAGCGCGGGGCGCTGAGCCCGCCGTGGTGCCCTACCGATTAGTAGGTGTAGTAGTTGCTCAGCTCGCGGGCGCGCTGCAGATTGGTCTGCAGGCAGTCGATGTCGTCGGCGGCGTAGATCGGGGAGTAGAACAGCGTCTGCTGGATGACGCCGTAGCTGGTCTTGTACGCGATCCCGCAGGTGATCCACCAGCGGTCGTTCCAGTCGGTCGGCTTCATGATCCAGTACTGGGCCGCGCGGTGTCCGTTGATGTCCATCTCGAGGGCGTCGGGCGGCAACGTCGCCTCGTAGGTCCGCCAGACGAACGCCTCGACCGCCATTTGGTAATTCCCGGCGTCGTAATGGCAGCGCAGGCCGTCCTCGTGCGACGGCGGGGTGTAGGCCAGGCCGATCCGCTGAACCACATCGAGTGGGATGTCCTCACACGGGTCGAACGGCCGCGGGTTGACGGTCTCGATGACCGGCCACTTGATCGTCGTCGACACGTCGGACAGGGGAGCGGCCGTCGACCGCAGCTCGACATTGCCTTGCGCCCCCGGGCCGGCGGGGTTGGACTGCCAGATCACGATCACCGCCGCGACCAGCGCGCACAGCGCCGACAGGACGCGCAGTTTGGCGACCATTTCACCCCTTACGCTCGTCCGACCCCCCGGGAGTGTAGCGGCCCTCCGCTGCCGCCCGGACCGGAAACAGGAACATGTTCTAGTTGCCGAATCGGGGCCTAACGGTATCGCAAGTAGGCTGGTCGGTTGTGACACGAGACGGCCGCCGACCCACGCTGTGGGCGATCAGCGACCTACACACCGGTCACACCGGCAATAAGCCGATCACGGAGTCGCTACATCCGTCGTCACCCGATGACTGGCTGATCGTCGCCGGCGACGTCGCCGAACGAACCGACGAGATCCACTGGTCGCTGGACCTGCTTCGCAAACGGTTCGCCAAGGTCATCTGGGTTCCGGGGAACCACGAGTTGTGGACCACCAACAACGATCCGATGCAGATCTTCGGCAAGGCCCGCTACGACTACCTAGTCAACATGTGCGACGAGATGGGCATCATCACCCCCGAGCACCCGTATCCGGTGTGGAACGAGGAGGGCGGCCCGGCCACGATCGTGCCGATGTTCCTGCTGTACGACTACACGTTCCTGCCGCAGGGGGCCGGCACCAAGGCGGAGGGGCTGGCCATCGCGCGCGAGCGAAACGTGGTCGGCACCGATGAGTTCCTGCTGTCGTCGGAGCCCTACGCCACTCGCGACGCGTGGTGCCGCGACCGCGTGTCCTACACCCGCAAGCGGCTCGAGGACCTCGACTGGATTACGCCGACGGTGCTGGTGAACCACTTCCCGTTGGTCCGCGAACCCTGCGATGCGATGTTCTACCCGGAGTTCTCGCTGTGGTGCGGCACCACATCGACCGCCGATTGGCACACCCGCTACAACGCGGTCTGCTCGGTCTACGGCCATCTGCACATCCCGCGGACCACCTGGTATGACGGCGTGCGTCATGAAGAGGTGTCGGTCGGCTATCCGCGAGAATGGCGGCGCCGCAAGCCATATCGATGGCTGCGGCAGATTCTGCCTGACCCGAAATACGCGGCTGGCTATCTCAACGAGTTCGGTGGTCACTTCCAGATCACCCAGGAGATGCGGGACCACGCCGAGAAGGTGCAAGAGCGCATCAGGGCCAGGCAGTCATGACGATCGTTGCGACGCTGCTGTCGGACGTGCTACCCGGTGTCGACGCCCTGGCCGCGGCCGAAATGTACGACGATCCACCGGAATTGGCACCGCTGCCGGAGGAAGAACCACTGATCGCGAAATCGGTGGCCAAGCGGCGCAACGAATTCATCACCGTGCGGTACTGCGCGCGGCTGGCCCTGGGTGAACTGGGTGTGCCGCCGGTGCCGATCCTCAAGGGCGACAAGGGCGAACCCTGCTGGCCCGACGGTGTCGTCGGCAGCCTCACGCACTGCACGGGTTTCCGCGGCGCGGCTGTCGGGAGGCACGGCGCGGTGCGCTCGGTCGGCATCGACGCCGAGCCGCACGATGAGCTGCCCAAGGGTGTGCTCGATGCGATCAGTCTGCCGAAGGAACGTGTCGAATTGCAGGCGATGCCCGATGGCTTGCACTGGGACCGAATCCTGTTCTGCGCCAAGGAGGCGACGTACAAGGCGTGGTTTCCGTTGACGCACCGCTGGCTCGGCTTCGAAGACGCCCACATCACGCTCGACGTCGACGACAGTGGCACCGCGGGCAGGTTCGAATCGCGCATTCTCATCGATCCGGCCGCGGAGTCGGGCCCGCCGCTGGAGACGCTGTCGGGCCGTTGGTCGGTTCGCGACGGCCTGGCGCTGACCGCGACCGTGTTATGACCGATGCCGGCCTTGTCGTCGTCGACAAGCCCGCCGGCGTCACCAGCCATGACGTGGTGGGCCGCTGTCGGCGCATCTTCGGCACCCGCAAGGTGGGCCACGCAGGCACGCTCGACCCGATGGCCACCGGTGTGCTCGTCGTCGGAATCGAACGGGCCACCAAGATCCTCGGTCTGCTGACCGCAACGGACAAGTCGTATGCGGCGACGATCCGGCTAGGCCAGACCACGTCGACCGAGGACGCCGAAGGTGAAGTCCTGCAGACTGTTTCGGCCGAGGCGGCCACCGACGCACAGATAGGTGAGGCCGTCGCCTCGCTGCGCGGCGAGATCTCCCAGGTGCCGTCGGCGGTCAGTGCCGTCAAGGTAGGTGGCAAGCGGGCCTACAAGCTGGCCCGCGAGGGTCAGGCCGTCGAGCTCGCCCCTCGTCGCGTCCGCATCGACCGGTTCGACGTGCTGGGTATTCGACGCCGCGACAGGCTCATCGACGTGGACGTCGAGGTCGACTGCTCGAGTGGCACCTACATCCGCGCGCTGGCCCGCGACATCGGGGCGGCCCTCGGCGTCGGCGGCCATCTCACTGCGCTGCGGCGCACCCGCGTCGGGCGGTTCGGGCTGGATCAGGCTCGCACCCTCGACGACCTCGCCGAGCAACCGCGCTTGAGCTACTCGCTGGATGAGGCGTGCCTGCAATCGTTTCCGCGCCGCGATTTGACCGCGGAAGAGGCCGAGGACACCCGGCACGGCCGACCGCTGAAACCCGTCGGCGTCGAAGGGGTGTACGCCGCAACCGCGCCAGATGGTCAGGTCATCGCACTGTTGAAGGACGAACCGAAACGCACCAAATCAGTCGTGGTCCTGCGCCCGGCGACCTTGTAAATGCCGACAGAAACACAGCTTTGACGCGCATACCGACATCGCTTTCGACGATCGGAGCGCAACAATGGCGTCACCCAACAAACTTCTTCAGTTCGCACTCGTCGTGTTCGGCGCGATCATGCTGCTGCTGTATCCACTGGCCCTGCTGTGGCCATCGGGGTGGGCATGGCATCACGGCGCGCCGCACGATTCGGTGTACTTTCTGATGATCGTCGGCATCTACGCGACGCTGGGAGTCTTCCTGTTGAACGCCGCGCGCAATCCGGCCGCCAATCTCAGCCTGATCTGGTTCACGGTGTGGTCCAGCGTGGTGCACGCCGCGATCATGGCGGTGCAATCCTTCACCGAACACCAGATGGGCCATCTGTGGGGAGATGTCGCAGCGCTGCTTCTGGTGGCAATCGTCCTATCGGCGCTGGTGCTGTCCGCCGGCCTCAAGCAGCCTGAACGAGAGGCGCCCCAGCTGACGTCCTAGCCGACCACCCAAATGGCTTCTGCCGCAGGGCTTCCCAGATCGACTCGCGTGGCAGGGCCATTGGCCGATTCGATTGCGACCGAGATCATTCCGGCGAAGTCGCGGCGGGCCAGCACCCGCAGCCGCGAATCCAGACTGATGCCCACGCTGTCGAAATACCGCAGCATCTCCGGGTCGGCATCGGAGATGCGGGCCACCGTGCCCGCGTCACCGTTCTGGCACGCCGACAGCTGCCGCGCATCAGGGGTCGGCACCTGGCCGTTGGCAGCGGGAATCGGATCGCCGTGCGGGTCGCGGGTGGGATGCCCCAGCTTGGCGTCGATCCGGTCGAGCATCCGATCCGACACCGCGTGCTCGAGCACCTCGGCCTCGTCGTGCACCTCGTCCCAGCTGTAGCCCAGTTCGCGAACGAGGAACGTCTCCATCAACCGGTGCCTCCGCACCATCGCCAGCGCCGCGCGGCGGCCGGCCTCGGTCAGCGTCACGGCACCGTACTTCTCGTGATCGACCAGCCCTTGGTCGGCGAGCTTGCGGATGGACTCCGACGCGGTGCTGGCCGACACGCCGATCCGCTCGGCGAGCATCTTGGTACTGACCTTCTCGAGTGACCACTCCTGGGCGGTCCAGA
>JBKOYU010001094.1:0-6039 GCA_046725575.1 Actinomycetota bacterium
GCGCCAATACGACGCCGAATCGGCGAATCAATGGAACACGCCGAGCACGTTGACGTCGATCAACGTCTTGAACGCCGCCGGGTCCACCTGTAGCGCCGATCCGTACGTCGCTATACCGGCGTTAGCCATCACGATGTCGATCCCGCCGAATCGCTCGATGGCCTTGTCGGCGGCCGCCTGCATTGCCGACAGCTCACGCACGTCGGCGACGACGGTCAGCACCCGATCCTCGCCGAGCGCGGCGGCGACGTCCTCGAGCTTGCCCTCGTCGAGGTCGGTCAGCACCAGCTTGGCGCCCTTGGCATGGAGGCGAGGGGCCACCTCCGCGCCGATACCGTTCGCGCCACCGCCGATACCGTTCGCGCCACCTGTGATCAGCGCGACCTTTCCGTTCACAGAACCCATGGTCGTCAAACGTACCCCGGTCGACGCGGCGGCGGGCCGGGTCTGCGGTTCTACAGCGCGATGCCGAGCAGCGCGTCGACCGCGGCTGCCACCGTCCGGCCCGCTTCGGTGTCGTGGCCGCCGTACTCCAATGCGTCGGTCGCCCAACCGTCCAGTGCAGCAAAGGCTTTCGGCGTGTCGAGGTCGTCAGCCAAGTACTGTCGGACCCGCGCCACCACGTCGGTCGCGTCGGGCCCCGCAGGGAGCGAAGTCGCAGTACGCCACCGATGCAACCGGCTGTTCGCCTCGTCGAGCACCTGATCGCTCCACGACCGGTCGGCGCGATAGTGCCCGGCGAGCAGGCCGAGCCGGATGGCTGCCGGTTCGACGCCCTCGGCACGCAGCCGCGACACCAGCACGAGGTTGCCGCGGCTCTTGCTCATCTTGTGCCCGTCCCAGCCGATCATCCCGGCGTGCACGTAATGCCGCGCGAATCGCCGCTCCCCCGTTACGGATTCGGCGTGCGCGGCGGAGAACTCGTGGTGCGGGAAGATCAGATCGCTGCCGCCCCCCTGGATGTCCAGGCCCATACCGATGCGGCTGAGCGCGATCGCAGTGCACTCTACGTGCCAGCCGGGGCGCCCGGGCCCGAACGGCGACGGCCAGCTGGGCTCACCCCGCCGCTCGGCCCGCCACATCAATGCGTCCAGCTCGTCGCTCTTGCCGGGGCGGTCCGGATCACCGCCGCGCTCGGCGAACAGCTGCATCATGGTGTCGCGGTCGTAGCCGGACTCGTAGCCGAACTGCTGCGTGGCGTCGGCGCGGAAGTAGACGTCCGGGTAGTCGGGGTCGTCGACGATGTACGCGGCCCCTGAGGCCAGCATCTTCTCCACCAACTCGACGACCTCGGCGATGGACTCGGTGGCTGCGACGTAGTCGTGCGGCGGCAGCACCCGCAGCGCCGCCATGTCCGCGCGGAACAAGTCCGTCTCCCGGTCGGCCAGCTCGCGCCAGTCGATGCCGTCGCGCTGTGCCCGCTCGAACAGCGGATCGTCGACGTCCGTGACGTTCTGCACGTAGTGCACCTTGCGGCCGGAGTCCAGCCAGACCCGGTGCACCAGGTCGAACGCCAGGTAGGTGGCGGCATGACCCAGGTGGGTGGCGTCGTACGGGGTGATTCCGCAGACATACATGGTGGCCGTCTCGCCGGCCGTGACCGGGCGGAGCTGCCGGTCCGCGCTGTCGTAGAGCCGCAGCTGCGGCCCGCGCCCAGGCACCGCTGGGACGTCCGGAGCGGGCCACGATTGCATAGCGTCGACTCTAAGATGTTCGCTCAGGGCGGCCTCCCGATGGTGCGTTGCTCGTGATGACGACAACGCCGATTTCCGATCCATTCCCAAATCAGCGGTCTCGGTACGCCGACCAGATGCCGTCGAGCAGGACATCGGCCAGCTCAGCACGGCACATCAGCAGGTCGGGCAGGTACGGGTCGCGCCGGTTGTAGATCAGCGGGGAGCCGTCCAGCCGCGATGCGTGCAGCCCGGCGGCCTGCACGACCCCGGCAGGGGCCGCCGAGTCCCATTCCCACTGACCGCCGGCGTGGACATAGGCGTCGACGTCACCGCGGACCACGGCCATAGCCTTGGCGCCCGCCGACCCGATCCGCACCAACTGGATGTCCATCCGGTCCCGCAGCTGCCACAGCACCGCGGGCGGCCTGTTGGCGCTGGCGGTGATGCGGATGGGGCCCTCGGTGCGCGACGGCGGGGCGGTGACGGTATCGGTGCGGTAGACCTCGCCGCGAGCCGGAAGCGCGACAGCGGCGTCGGTGATGCCGCCGTGGGGCCCGCCGCTGCGCTGCCACAACGCGACGTGCACCGCCCAGTCGGTCCGGCCCGGCCAGGAGAACTCTCGGGTGCCATCCACGGGGTCGACGATCCACACCCGGTCGGCGTGCACCCGCGACACGTCGTCGACGGCCTCCTCGGACAACACCGCGTCGTCGGGCCGGTCCCGCTGCAGCCGGTCGAGTATCAGAACGTTGGCCCGCTTGTCACCGGCATCGCCGAGGTCGTACGGGTCGTCGAAGCCGACCTCCTCGCGCACGGCAAGCAGCAGCTTTCCGGCGTCGGCGGCCACGTCGGCGGCCAGCGCCGCATCAGTCAGGCTCATCAGAACGCCGGCCATGGGATGGGCCGGCGCCGGTCCGGTGTCGGCATCACCGGATTATCAAGTAGCGCAACGGTTCTGGCATGTAGCGCGTTGATCTCACGACGGGTGATGTGCGCACACAGCTGATCGCCGAGGTCGCCACGCAGCTGATCGCGCAGCCGGGCCACCGTCTCGAGGGTCTCGTCGTCGACGGGCTTGCCGGCCCAGCCCCACAGCACGGTGCGCAGTTTGTCCTCGACGTGCAGGCTCACCCCGTGGTCGACGCCGTACACGTGCCCGTCGACACCCGACAGGATGTGCCCGCCCTTGCGGTCGGCGTTGTTGATCAGCACATCGAAAACGGCCATCCGGCGCAGTCGGATGTCGTCGGAGTGCACGAGGGTGACTTCGTCGCCGGCGTAGTCGTAGGCCTGCAGCACCGGCAGATAGCCGGGCGGGATGTGCCCCGCGGGCAGCAGGTCGACGAGGTCCGGCCCGGACGCAGGCTCGTCGCCGACCTCGTCCCCGGGCTGGTCCACCCACAGCTGCAGCATGCCGCGGCCCGCGGGCCCGTCACGAATGATGGTGTAGGGCACGATGTTCCAGCCAAGCGCATCCGAAACGAGGTAAGAGGCCAGTTCCCGGCCCGCCAGGGTCCCGTCGGGAAAGTCCCACAGCGGGGCCTCGCCCGCGATCGGCTTGTACACGCAATGTGCTTGCAGCTCACCGAGATGCGCTTCGCACAGGAAGGTGGCGTTGCTCGCGGAGCGGATGCGTCCGATGACGGTCAGCTCGCCGCGCCGCAATACCTCGCAGTCGTCGGACCCGCCGCTATGAATCGGCGTCATCGTCGGACCCGGCAAGGGCGCCGCGGCGGTAGCCGTTGGTGCGCACGCAGATGTGGCCCTCCGGGTCGAGCGGCTCATCGCACAACGGACACGGCGGGCGGCCGGCCGAAATGACGGCATTGGAGCGCGTCGCGAACTGGCGGGCCGACTCGGGCGTCAGGAACACCCGCACCGCGTCGGGTCCCTCCTCGGCATCGTCGAGCACAACCGACGCGTCGAACTCGGTTTCCGACACCGCGAGCAGTTCGACGACCACCGTCTGCGCCTCCGAATCCCAGCCCAGCCCCATAGTGCCGACCCGGAATTCGGCGTCGACCGGCGTGATCAACGGGCTCAGGTCCTCGACGTCGCCGGTATCGGGCGGGATCGGCGTGCCGAAGCGGCGATTGATCTCCAGCAGCAGCGCCGCGATCCTATCGGCCAGCACGGCAACCTGCTGCTTCTCCAGCACCACCGAAATGACGCGCTTGTCGTGGACGGCCTGCAGGTAGAAGGTGCGGTTGCCCGGCTGCCCGACCGTCCCGGCGACGAAGCGGTCGGGTGTGCGGAAGACGTGAATTGCGCGGGCCATGGCACCCTCCAAAATACCGGCATCGGCGTTTCGGCCGTAATTTCACGCACGGCCGTCAATCGGTCGAGCCACCCACCACAGCATCTTCTGGCGGCACCTCGCCGTCCTTCCTGTCAGCCTCCCCGTCGGCCTTGGGAGGCTTGCCCATCAGTCCGGCGGTGAGCGCGTCACCAGTGTGGTTGACGTGGATGACGAACGGGCGCAACGCGGTGTAACGGATCACACTCATCGACGCCGGGTCGGCGGTGATGCGTTGGAAGCTGTCGAGGTGCGTGCCCAGCGCGTCGGCCACCACGGCCTTGATCACGTCGCCGTGCGTGCAGGCCACCCACAGCGCGTCGCCCTCGTGCAGCTCGGCCAGCCGGCGGTCATGCTCACGGACCGCCGCCACCGCGCGAGATTGCACGTGGGCCAGCCCTTCACCACCGGGGAACACGGCCGCGCTGGGCTGCTGCTGCACCACCGCCCAGAGCGGTTCTTTGACCAGGTCACCGATCTTGCGCCCTGTCCAACTGCCGTAGTCGACCTCGGAGATGCGCTCGTCGACCATCGGATCCAGCCCGAGCGCGGCGGCCAGCGGCTCTACTGTGAGCCGGCAGCGCAGCAGCGGCGATCGCACGATCGCACGGATCGGCAGCCCCGCGAGCCGCTCGGCGAGTGCCCGTGCCTGCTCGTGACCCTTGTCGTCGAGATCCACACCGTCGGTGCGGCCGGCCAGCGTGTGCGCCGTGTTGGAGGTCGACCTGCCGTGCCGCAGCAGGATGACCGTCATGTCGCGGACACTACCCCGGCGCCCAACAAGATCAGCACCACCGTGCCGAGGAGGACGCGGTAGCCGACGAACCAGTACATGCTGTGGCGCACCAAGAAGTGCAGGAACCAGGCCACGGCGAGAAAGCCGATGACGAACGCGATCACCGTGGCAACAAATAGTTGCGGGCCAGTCGCGCTCATCCCCTCACCGACAGGATGGAAAGCGTCGGGCAGCGAGAACAGCCCGGACGCGAATACGGCGGGAATGGCAAGGAGGAAACCGAACCGCGCCGACAGTTCGCGGTCGAGCCCGAGGAACAAACCCGCGCTGATCGTTGCGCCAGACCGTGATACGCCGGGCGCCAGCGCCAGGCACTGCGCCAGCCCGACGGTGATGCTGTCCTTCCAGTTGAGATCTTCGGCGTGGCGCTTTTGGCTGCCGTAGTACTCGGCGGCGGCGATGACGGCCGAGAAAGCGATCAACGCCGTCGCGATCAGCCACAGATTGCGTGCGCCAGTACGGATTTCGTCCTTGAACAACAAACCCAACACGCCGATCGGGATGGTGCCGATGATGACGTACCAGCCCATCCAGTAGTCGAGGGTGCGGTGCGCGGCGACGAACAGACCGTTGAACCAGGCCTTGAGGATGCGGCCGATGTCGCGCGCGAAGTACAGCAACACCGCCAACTCGGTGCCCAACTGAGTCACCGCGGTGAACGACGCGCCCGCGTCGTCGTCGAAGAAAATCCGCGACGCGATCGCCAGATGACCCGACGACGAAACAGGCAGGAATTCGGTCAGTCCCTGCAAGACCGACAAGACAACAACTTGCAGCCACGACATCGCAGGCGCCTGAATCACGCCGACGACCGTACCGTGGGGCAGCTGTCAGCGCGCTGTGCGTGTTACCGGCTGTGCAGCGGCCACCGCGTCGCGTACGGCCGCGGATACGCTGCGCTCGTCGGTGAGATCGATGTCGGTGAGCTTGCGGCTGGCAACGGCCACCACGTCCTCTGCCTGCGGTACCGGCCCGGAGATACGCGGCCGATAGATCTCGATGACGAGCAGCTGCTTTTCGACGTGGAAGGAGAAAGTACGACCGTCGCCTACTTGGCCAAATCCGCTGGCGTGTACACCAGTAGTGATGTCCTCGATAGCAAACTGATGGTTAACCAATTCCCTGTCCGCAGCGAGGGTCATGATCGAACCATACCGCCGGCGACGCCGCCGAGCGTGTCGGACGTGGCCATTTGTTGATGGCGGCTCTGCCTACACTTGCGTTTCGATTCGTATTCAATTCGCACGCCACGAGAGCTACCCCTTGCCACG
>JBKOYU010000976.1:0-3895 GCA_046725575.1 Actinomycetota bacterium
ACCTGATCCTGCCGGCGGCCAGCCTGCGTCAGCACCTGGACTCCAAGATCGTCACAACTCGGCTGGGCAACGAAGCCGGCGCGCCCAGCGTGCCGAATGTGCTGACCCGCGTCGACGACTGGGCCGGCCTGCAGGCCGTCGCTCAAAAGGCCGGTCTCGGTGACGAACTCGTCGTCCAGACGCCGTACGGCGACTCCGGCAAGACCACCTTCTTCATCTCCTCGGAGGCCGACTGGCGCAAACACAACGCCGACATCGTCGGTGAGGAGATCAAGGTGATGCGGCGCATCAACAACCGCCCGGTGGCGGTCGAGGCGGTGCTGACCCGGTGCGGCACGATCGTAGGCCCGTTCATGTCCGAGTTGATCGGCTACAAGCGGCTAACCCCGGCCCGGGGCGGCTGGTGCGGCAACGAGATGTTCCCCGAGGTACTCACCGGTGAAAGCCGGAGAACCGCAACGCAATTGGTGCGCCGGCTCGGAAACCGGCTGGCCGAGGAGGGCTATCGGGGATTCTTCGAGGTCGACGTCCTCGTCGACACCGACACCGGTGAGGTGTACCTCGGCGAGCTCAACCCGCGGATCAGCGGGGCCTCGTCGATCACGAACGTCACTGCGGGCGCATACGCCGATGTGCCGCTGTTCCTGTTCCACATCCTCGAATACATGAACGTCGACTTCGATCTCGACGTCGACGAGATCAACGATCGCTGGGAGGAGCTGGCGTCGGCCGACGTGTGGAGCCAGATGGTGATGAAGGAGACCGATGACATCGTGCAGCGGCTCACCGCCACACCCCGCACGGGGCAGTATTCGCTCGACGCCAGCGGCGGGCTGGTGTTCCGCAGGCCCGCGCTGGACTGGCACCAGCTGCAGAACGAACGGGAAGCCTTCTTCCTGCGCATCTACGGACCCGGCGACTACCGGTGGAAGGGCGCCGACCTCGGCGTGCTGGTGACCGAGGGCCGGCTGCAGGTCGACAACGGTCAGGGCAAAACGTCGCTGGCGATCCGGGCGCGGCACCTCATCGACTCGATCCGGGCCGAATACGCAGGTACACCGATTGCCGAGCCCGCGGCGCCGCAGACGAATGTGGGCGTGAAGTAGGGCTGAGCATCGGGGTGGCGGGCGGGGGCCATTACAGTCGTCGCCATGGTTCTCGGCCGCGATCCCGGACGTGTCCCGTCCGACGTGACCCTGGAGAACTGGCAGTCGGCCGCCCAGCTGCACTGGACATTCCAGCACATCGCGGACTTCCTGCCGACAGCGGTGATCTCCCGCGGCACCGGCCCCGTGGCCGACCTGCCGCCGGCGCCCACCGAGCTGTCCGACATCCCGCTGTTCGACCGCACCAACGGCAAGCGGACCACCGTCGGCGACGTGATGGCGGCCACGGTGACCGACAGCTGGATCGTGACCCAGCACGGCAAGCTCCTCGCGGAGCACTACTACAGCGGGATGACCGCCGACACCTCACATCTGCTGATGTCGGTGAGCAAGTCGTTGATCGCGATGGTGGTGGGCGCGTTGGTCAGCGATGGCGCGCTGAACGTCGACGCGGAGCTGACGGCCTATGTTCCGGTCCTGGCCAACTCGGGTTACGCAGGCGCGACGGTGCGCCATCTGCTCGACATGCGTTCGGGCATAGCGTTTTCCGAAGACTACCTCAACCCGATGGCCGAGGTCCGACTGCTCGAGCAGGCCATCGGCTGGGCGCCGCGAACCGTGCCCGACCTACCGACCACGATGTACGACTTCCTGCTCACGCTGAAACAGAAGGCACCCCACGGCGGCCCGTTCCAATACCGGTCCTGCGAGACGGACGTGTTGGCCTGGATCTGCGAGGCCGCCAGCGGAATTCGAATGCCGGAGCTGATGTCACAGCTGCTGTGGAGCAAGCTCGGCGTGGACAACGACGCCACGATCGGCGTCGACTCGGTCGGCACCGGCATGTTCGACGGCGGCATCAGCGCCTGCCTACGCGATCTGGCCCGGTTCGGGTCGCTGTACCTCAACGGCGGGGTATCGCTGACGGGCGAGCGGGTGGTGTCGCTGGCGTGGATGGCCGACACGTTCGCCGGCGGCCTCGACTCACGGGCGGCGTTCGCGTCAAGCCCCGACGACAACCGCATGCCCGGCGGCATGTACCGCAATCAGTGCTGGTTCCCCCACGCCGGCAACAATGTGTTGCTGTGCTTGGGGATTCACGGCCAGATGATCTACATCAACCGCGCCGCCAATCTCGTCGCGGCCAAACTGTCGAGCTGGCCACTGCCCCAGGACGCCACCAAGCTGTTCCTGACCATCGCCGCCTTCGACGAGATATCAGCCACCTTGTCGTGACGCGTAGGGTCGGCTCATGCCTGACCGCACCGCCGGCCTCCGCGCTGCCGCACAGCACGCCGAGGCGTTCCTCGCCACACTCGACGAACGGCCCGTAGCCGCCAGCGCCGATGCCGCGGCCGTACGCACCACCCTCGGCGGGCCGCTGCCCGAGCATGGCGAAGATCCCGCCGCGGTAATCGACGCGCTGGCCACCGGCGCCGAACCAGGCCTCGTCGCGACCCCAGGCCCGCGCCACTTCGGGTTCGTCATCGGTGGAGCGCTGCCCGCCGCCCTTGCCGCCGACTGGCTGGTGTCGGCGTGGGACCAGTGCGCCGCCTTCCATTCCCTGTCCCCTGCCGCAGCCGCCATCGAGCAGATCACCTCGGCATGGACGCTCGAGTTGCTCGGATTACCGGCTGACGCGAGCGTCGGCTTCGTCACCGGCGGCCAGGGCGCCAACACCACGAGTCTGGCCGCCGCGCGGCATGCCGTCCTTGCGCGTGCGGGTTGGAATGTGGAGCGCGACGGTCTGATTGGCGCGCCAGCGGTACACATCCTGTGCGGCGAGCAGGCCCACGCCACGATCTACACGTCGCTGCGCTTACTCGGCCTTGGCGAGGAGACCGCGATCCGGATACCCGCCGACGACCAAGGTCGCATGGACCCCGACGCGCTCGCAAAGACATTGGCCGCCAACGACGGACCGACGATCGTGTGTGCACAAGCCGGCAATGTGGCGACCGGCGCGTTCGACCCCTTCGGGCCGATCGCGGACGCATGCTCCGAGCACGGCGCGTGGTTACATGTCGACGGAGCGTTCGGTCTGTGGGCGGCCGCGGCGCCGGCCACCCGGCACCTCACCGCCGGCGTCGAGCGTGCGGACTCGTGGGCGGTCGACGCCCACAAGTGGCTCAACGTTCCCTACGACGGCGCGATGGCGATCGTCGCCGACCCGGACGCTCACCTGGCCGCGATGCGGTTGGCCGGCCCGTATCTGGTGGCAGATCCGGGCCAGCGCGACAACACGAACTACGTGCCGGAGAGTTCGCGCCGTGCCCGCGCGGTCCCGGTTTACGCGGCAATCCGCTCGCTCGGTCGCGGAGGGATCGCCGAGATGATTGAACGCAACTGCGCCCAGGCGCGGCGCATGGCCAAGCAGCTGAACAATATTCCCGATACCGAGGTGCTCAACGACGTCGTGCTCAATCAGGTGCTGGTCCGCCTGCCCGGCGGCGACGACGCCAACCGCGCAGCGGTCGCCGCGATTCAAAGTGACGGCACGTGCTGGCTCGGCGGGACGACGTGGAACGGCGAATACGTGCTGCGGGTGTCGATCTCGAACTGGGCGACGACGGATGAGGACGTCGACCGCTCCGCCGCCGCGATCGCCGCTGCGGTCACGGCATAGCCAACTCCGCACAGCGGAACCGATCGCGGTACTCGCCGGGCCGATCGAGATGACTCTGTTGAACGCGCGTCGCATTGTCTCGGTACTGCCGAAGCCGCAGCGCGCGGCGATCGCGTCCAGCGAGGTGGCGGTGTTCTCGAGGAGCTCGCGGGCGGCCTCCACT
>JBKOYU010000657.1:0-3028 GCA_046725575.1 Actinomycetota bacterium
TCCTTGCCATTGGCCTTGAGCACCACCCGCTGCGCCGCGGCGTCCTTTTCCACGAATGCCGCGTTTCCCTTGTAGGACACGGTGATCGGCCCGACCTTGACCTTCACCGCGCCGGTGAACTCGTCGCCGTCGACAGACAGCAGAGTGGCGCCGGGAAGGCACGGGGCGACGCGCTCGACGTCGGTGAGCACCTCCCATGTCTTCGCCGCCGGCACCGCGACACGAAATTCGTTGTTCAGTTCCACGTTTCGGTCCTTACTTCTGTGCCTGTTCCAGTAGCTTGACGATCGCGGAGGGCGATGCCGGCAAGCGCGTGAGGGTCACACCGAGCGGCGCCAACGCGTCGTTGATCGCGTTGATGACCGCGGGCGTCGCGCCGATGGCACCACCCTCGCCTACACCCTTGTACCCGCCAACGCCCGGCCCCGGGATCTCGATGTGGCCGTATTCGATCGGCGGGACCTCCGTGGCCGTCGGCAGCAGGTAGTCGACAAACGTTGAGGACAGCGGGTTTCCGTCGTCGTCGTAGGCCATGTTCTCCAGCAGCGGGCCGCCGATGCCCTGGACGGTGCCGCCCGCGATCTGACCCTCGACCACGTTCGGGTTGATCATCGCACCAACGTCCTCGCTGACGATGTAGCGCGTCAGCGTGACGTGACCGGTCTTGACGTCCACCTCGCACGTGCATGCGTGGGTCGCGTTCGCCCAGTGGATCGGTGCCGCAGAGGTGAACCGTGCCGTCGCCTCCAGCGAGGCCGACATACCGGGCGGCAACTTCTGCGGCTCGTAGTACGCGCGGTAGGCCAGGTTGCCGAACGTCACGCTCTTGGAAGGGTCGTCGCGCACAACGGCTTTCGAGCCGCCGAGCTCAATCGCGTCCTCATCGACCCCGAGCCGGTGCGCGGCCATCGCCACGATCTGTTTGCGCAGCATGCCGCCCGCCTCGTGAACGGCACCGGCCGTCAGTGG
This sequence comes from Actinomycetota bacterium, assembly GCA_046725575.1. Classification (GTDB taxonomy): domain Bacteria; phylum Actinomycetota; class Actinomycetes; order Mycobacteriales; family Mycobacteriaceae; genus Mycobacterium. The sequence continues at coordinate 970 of JBKOYU010000657.1, forward strand.
GCCGCTGCGGCTGCCCTGCGTGCCCGCTCCGTACGGCGTCACCGCGGTGTCGCCCTGGATCGTGGAGACGTCGTCGATGTTGGCGCCCAGCGCGTCGGCGGTCAGCTACCTTTTCCCGGGTCACGCAATCACTCCCCTCAAATAGCTGAGAGTCACGTTATCGTAATTGAGAGCGACATTTCCACCCTATTTGTCTCATCGAATCAATTGTGGTGGATTCGGCCGTCGACCTCGGTCAACGGCTGGCCGCCGCCGCCCCAGCGGCGCGCGATGATCTCTGCGGCGATCGACACCGCGGTTTCCTCGGGCGTGCGGGCGCCCAGGTCGAGGCCGATCGGGCTGGCCAGCCGGCTCAGCTCGGCGTCGGTCAGGCCGACCTCGCGCAGCCGGTTCATGCGGTCGTCGTGGGTGCGACGCGACCCCATCACGCCGATGTAGTCGACCTCGGGCAGTCGCAGCGCCACCTGCAGCGCGGGCACGTCGAACTTGGGATCGTGGGTGAGCACGCAGATCGCGGTCCTCGAGTCGATCGCGCCCTGCTCGGCCTGCGCGGCGAGGTAGCGATCAGGCCAATCGACGACGACCTCGTCGGCGTCGGGGAACCGGGCCGGCGTCGCGAAGACGGGCCTGGCGTCGCACACGGTCACCCGGTACCCGAGAAAGGTGCCCTGCCGGGCGAGGGCCGATGCGAAGTCGATGGCGCCGAAGATCAGCATCCGTGGGGGCGGCGCGTGGCTGGCGACGAAGACCTCCATTCCGGTCTCCTGACGCTGGCCGTCGGGGCCGTACGAGAGCACGGCAGTGCGGCCCGCGGCGAGAAGACCCCTGGCGTCGTCGGCGACGGCGTCGTCGGCGCGCGCGGATCCCAGCGACCCCTCGACTGCGTGCGACCCGATGACCAGCCTGCGCCCGAGCCAACCGGGGTCGGGATGCGCGATGACCGTGGCGACCGCTGTCGGGCGATGCGCAGCGATGTCATCGGCGATGCTTTGCAGCTGGGGAAGAGTGTTGCGGGACACCGGCTCCGCGAAGATGTCGATGATCCCGCCGCAGGTGAGGCCGACCGCGAATGCGTCGTCGTCGGATATCCCGTAGCGATGCAGTTCGGGTCGCCCGCTCTGGACCACCTCGTTGGCGAGTTCGTAAACAGCCGCCTCGACACAACCCCCGGACACCGAGCCCGCGACCGTGCCGTTGGGAGCGACGATCATGGTGGCGCCGGGCGGACGCGGCGCGGACTTGATTGTCCGGACGACGGTGGCGACGCCCGCTGTCTCGCCGGCCTGCCAGACCGTTAGCAGTTCGTCGAGTACGTCACGCACATGGAAAGTCTAGGCACACCACGCCACCGGCTGTGCGAGTGCTCAGCGTTGAGTCAGGCCGCGTCGAATTCCACGGGCAGAACCGAGGGGCCGCTGATCGCCACTAGCGGCTTCCACGGCGCGGGGCCGGCGCGACGCAGGTTGCGCATGCGGCGCCTGCTTGAGGGCCTCGTGCGCGGCTTCGGGCGTGGGCGCGTCCTCGTACGAAAACCGTGGGGAGGTCGGCTTTCGAAAACGGTCGGGCACTTGATGCTGGCGATGCTCATGCCGGCCTCCTCGTTCAGGACGCATTTATGGTCTGGCCGCACCAGGGGGACCCGATAGCGTAGGTAAGTACGTCCTTTTCGGAGGTGATCGCGTGCGGATACGCACATTGGCCGTGCTGGCCTCTCTGTGCACCGCCATCTGCGCTGCTCCCGCCGTTGCGAACGCGTCGCCGGAGGTGCCTCCGGTGTCTGACGCCGCGCGGGCGGCCGGGTTGGTTGACGTGCGCACAGTCGTGCCCGACGCGGTCATCGACCTTCGGTACGCGACGCCGAACAACTTTGTCGGGGTACCGATGTACCCCGCGGACGCCCGCTGCCTGGTGCACGAATCGATGGCACCGGGGCTCGCCGCCGCCGCGGCCGTGCTGCGGCCGAGGGGTGAAGTGCTGGTGTTCTGGGACTGCTACCGGCCGCACGATGTGCAGGTGCGAATGTTCGAGGCGGTGCCCGATCCGAACTGGGTGGCCCGAC
>JBKOYU010000699.1:0-1838 GCA_046725575.1 Actinomycetota bacterium
GGCGTGCACAGGGTCCGGGATCGCCCAATGGATTCGCGGCAGGGTGGCGGGCAATTCCTCGTGCGCGTTGTCGCACACCGCGACGACGAAATCGCCCGGAGTAAGTACGTCGTCAATGTGCCGAGGGGCACGTGGCTCCATCGGAATGTTGTGCCGGCGAGCCGCGGCGAGCGCCCCCGGATGCACTTCGGCTGCCGGATGTGTGCCGGCCGATGCTGCTGGGATGGAACTCCGTCGATTCCATATCGCCGAAGCCAACTGACTGCGCGCGGAGTTCTGCGTGCACACAAACACCACGCGGTTCGCGTGCTGGCCGACCGCCGGAACCAGTGTGTCTAGGGCGGCCGTGTTTATACACAGGTATGTGCGGCGGCGGTCGCCTTCGGAGCGAACGCGACGAACAACGCCCGCTTTCTGCAGTACGGCGAGGTGGTGTGCGACCAAGTTGGACGGCATGGACAACAGCCGTTGGATTTCGGACGGCGACGCGTCGCTCAGCAGCAGACGGTCGACGATTGCCAGCCGGCCCGGGTCCGCCAGAGCCGCGTGGATTGACGCGCGCGTCACGGCGTCCAGTGTTAGCTCAGCAGTCATTGACTCAATAATTACTGAGTAAATCTGAAAGGTCAATCCGTGCTGCAGATTCGTCCACTCAAACGCGTTGCCGGTTCATCTGGCGTTCATGATCAAGATGGTGGTTGTTCACAGCGGGCCCCTAGGTTCGTGAGCCGAGCAGCAATCGGATCTGCTCGGCGGAACCGGGTTCCGTCGCTTGCCCGAACTCCGGGCGGCGGTCACGTCCGCCGTCCCGTCTGAATCAAAGGAGCTACGTGAAGCACAACCGAATCGGCGCTGCGGTGAGCATTCTGGCCGCGGGGGCCCTGCTGCTTTCGGCCTGCGGCAGCGACGAGAACAAGACCAGCACCGGCGCAACGACGGCCGGCAATGGCACCGCGGGGGACGTCGCGGCAGCGAACTGCGGCGGCAAGAAGGCGCTGAAGGCGAGTGGCTCGACCGCCCAGGCCAATGCCGTTACCCGGTTCGTCAACGCATATGAGACGGCATGCTCGGGTTACACGCTGAACTACACCTCGAGTGGGTCCGGCGCAGGCGTCTCCGAGTTTCTCGGCGGACAAACCGATTTCGGTGGCTCCGACTCGCCGCTGAACGCAGAGAAGGGCGAGGTCGAGAAGGCCAAGGCGCGCTGCGGTGGTTCCGACGCGTGGAACCTGCCGACGGTGTTCGGCCCGATTGCGGTCACCTACAACCTTCCGGGTGTCGACGGCGTGGCTCTCGATGGCCCGACACTGGCCAAGATCTTCAATGGCGCGATCACGACGTGGAATGCGCCCGAGATCGCGGCGCTCAACTCGGGCAAGACGTTGCCGGGCGACAAGATCAACGTCGTTTTCCGCAGCGACGAGTCCGGCACCACGGACAACTTCCAGAAGTACCTCGACGCCGCGTCCGACGGTGCGTGGGGCAGGGGTGCCGGTAAGACCTTCAATGGCGGTGTCGGCGAGGGCGCCAAGGGTAACGAGGGAACATCGGCGGCGATCAAGAACACCGCCGGATCGATCACCTACAACGAATGGTCCTATGCCAAGAAGCAGGGCCTGCAGATGGCCGACGTCATCACCTCAGCCGGTCCCGATCCGGTGAAGCTGTCGGCAGAGAGCGTGGGCATGTCGATCGACACGGTCAAGATCAAGGGTCAGGGCAACGACCTCGTGCTCGACACGTCCTCGTTCTACAAGCCGTCGCAGGCCGGTGCGTACCCGATCGTGTTGCCGACCTACGAGATCGTCTGCTCGAAGTACCCCCAGGGCGATGTGGCG
>JBKOYU010000658.1:0-2475 GCA_046725575.1 Actinomycetota bacterium
CGTTTCAGCCTGAGACACCGTCGCCTGACGAGCCCCGGACCCGTGGTTTTGGGTCCGGGGCTCTTCGCGTGAGCACATTGCGAAAAGCTCGTGCTCACAATGGCTTCAATCGAAGCCGCTCTGAACCGGTGATTTCTCAACTGTCAAAGATGCTGGCTAGCACTACACCCCAGGCGATAAACATCAACCCGCGGTCGATGGTGCTGTGCCGCCCACCCGAGGACCGTAATAGTCGTCAGTCAATCGCGTTCCCGCCAGAGCGACGGCCGAGGCCACACACCGCACCGGTGGGCAGAGTCGGAATGGGGTGAAACGATGGTGAACGCAGCCAATGGAATGATGGCAATGCTGCCGGTGGCGTTCTGGATCGCCGGGTATGTGTTGGTATCGCGATGATGGCACCCTTGCACAGTCCTGTTGCCGAATCTGCAAGCAGCACAGTCGATTCCTAAGATGCGGACCAGATACTAAAGATCAAAGAAGCAGTGACGCGGCCTTTCAGGGACATGCCCGCGTGGGTCGTGCATCTGGGTCAACAGCGTCGAGGTCGTCATGCGGTAATGCGGCAATCGCCCGTGCCATTGCCGTCGCATAGAAGGTTGCGACCATCATAACCAACCGCTTTTCCAACCAGTGCATCTCAGTGATCTCCTTCTGCGTAATCAAACTCAAGGCTTCCGAAAGTCGCGCCTCGTGTCGGTGTCGACGTGCAGCTCGCGAATAGCGTCTTCACCACACCAAATGGGTGGCGATTGTGATCGCCACCCGTTTGAAAGGCCTTGCCACAGAGGCGGATCAGACGCGATCCTCCGCTCAGACCTTGCGCGCCTCTGCCTCGGCACGCGCATAAATTGCTTCGATCACCGCGTACTCCGCTTCCTCGATCGCGTCGAGAGCGAAATCAATCGCATCGTAGGCGTACGCCTCGACCATATCGGCGTCCGCTGCGGCGTTGTGCGCGTCGATCTGGTTCTTCTTCTCTTGGGCGCGCGTCCGAACCGTCGCGACGAGCGCATCCCACGTGTCACGAATCTCCTGCCACTCGGATGACGCGTTGTCCCCGGCGGCATTCGCCTTGTCTTTGATGCGATCCGCGGCTGCGTTGGCCCTGGCGCGTGCGGCCGCGACATCAGCTTCGAGCTGATCCCGGGTGCGCTCGCCGGCGGCCTCCACCTTGTCCGCGGCGGTCTTTGCGGTGTCCGAGATCTTCTCGAACCGTGCCTTGAGGTCGGCGTCTGACATGAAAGCTCCTCTGTCCGTATAGATCGGGCCATCTGCCCGCCCAATTCATCCTGTGCGCCGCGTGACTAGCAGTCAGTGTTCGACACGACAGCATTGATGGCGCTCGACTGGTCACGGCGACAGTTGATTCCGATACCCGGCAGGCGCCGAAGCGAGAACCGGCGACGGTATTGAGGGCGACACCAGAGACCAGGCCAGGTTGTCGCCGACAACATCGACACGTCTGCGGACCGCCCGAAGGATTGAGAACCAGACGGAAAACAACGTCGGCAACCTACGGAGGAATCACGATGACCGCGACGCAGCCCCAATCAGGGATGAAACCCCGGACGGTCGACACCCAGGTGCGTGCCCGATTTGAACGTGACGTCGTGCCGCTGGGCAGCGTTCTCTACCGGCGAGCCTTTCGCATGTGCCGAAATCACGCGGACGCTGAGGATCTGGTGCAAGAAACCCTGACGAGGGCCTACGCCCGATTCGATTCATTCCAGTCGGGCTCCAACCTCAAGGCGTGGCTGCTCCGAATACTGACCAATACCTACATCAATGGGTATCGCCAGAAGCGACGTCAACCAGTGCAGTACTCCACCGAGTACCTCACCGATCAGGACCTGACGGAGGCCAACGCGCGTTCGGCGGCATCGGCAATGCGTTCGGCTGAGGATCACGCCCTCGCTTTGTTGCCGGACGGCGACATCAAGGCCGCGATGCAAGCGCTTCCGGCGCAGTTTCGCGAAGCCATCTACTACGCCGACGTCGAGGGACTCCGCTACGACGAAATCGCGGCTCTGATGAAAACCCCACGCGGAACCGTGATGTCACGGCTTTATCGCGGTCGACGGCAGCTGCGCACCTTGCTCGCTTCTACCGTCGGCCACGTTGGTCCCGACGAACTACCCGCCGCTGCGTGATCCGATGTCTCAAGTCCAGCAAGGCAATCAAAGACCGGCGCAACGCCGGCGAGGACGTGTCCGCAGTGTACTTCTGCCTGCGCTCGCACTCGCAGGGATCTCGGCCGCGGTGGGTGCGGCCGTTGCCGTGCTCGCAGTTCCGCCCGCCATCGGCACGCAAGTGGCCGTCCCGCGGTATGCACTATCGGAGTCGACGGCCAACTCGTCGGTCGAACAGGTCGCTGCGAAGGTATTGCCCAGCGTGGTGACGCTGAAGACCGACTTGGGCGGCGGCGTCCTTCAGGAGGGGTCGGGCATCGTCCTCACTGGTGATGGCCTGATC